>CAKZOY010000106.1 GCA_937138275.1 uncultured Chloroflexota bacterium | reverse complement strand
GTAGTCAGCCACGCAGCGCAGCGGAGTGGCGTTGATGCTGGGGATGCAGTCGGGCCATCCGTGGGATGAAAGGGTGCGGCGGGCGGCCGAAGGCCGCCCGCCGCACCTCCGACCCCATCTCAGCGCATCAGCAGGTAGTGATAGGCCGAGATGGCGGCCTTGGCCCCCTCCCCGATACGCACCAGCACCTGCTCGGAGACCAGTGTCACATCCCCTGCCGCAAACAGCCCCGGCCAACTGGTCGCACAGTGGACATCCACGATGATATGCCCCTCCTGGTCGCAGTTGACCCACTCGCAGACCAGTTCGGAGTTGGGCGTGCGGGCCAGTTTGATGAACACCCCCTTGACCGCCAGTTCGCGGGAAGAGCCATCCGGCATCGTGAGGGCGATCCCCTCCACAAACCGCTCCCCCAGCACCTCCCGAATGGTCACTCCCTCCAGAATCTCCACGTTGTCCATCTGACGCAGCCGTCGGGCCAGGGGGGTATCCGCCAGCGGCTCCCGCGCCAGCACATAGACCCGATGGGCCTTACGGGCCAGGTCGGCCACCGCCCACTGGGCCCGGCGCCCCTGTCCCACCACTGCCACGTCCTTGCCCAGAAAGAGGCCCGCGTGGGCGGGCGCCGAATAACTGAGCCCGCGCCCCGCCAGACGCTCTTCGCCGGGGACGTTCAGCCGCTCCGGCTTCGCCCCCGTCGCCAGGATCACGGTTCGGCTTTCAAACCGGCTGCCGCGGGCCGTCTCCACCCGGAAGTTGCCATTCACCGGCTCCAGATGGACCACGCGGTCAAAGTGGCGCACGAAATCCAGATAATCCAGTTGGCGCCGGAACTCGTCCACCAGCGCCTCGCCGGTGATGGACTCCCGTCCCTCCATTTCCTCCAGTTGCATCCTGTACGTGGTCTGCCCTCCCCAGCGTTCGGCGACGATCAGCGTCTCCATCCGCTGGTTCAGGGCCACCGCGGCGGCTGTAATCCCTGCCGGTCCTCCTCCGATGACGATCAGGTCGTACATGGCATCCCTCCTACATTCCTGCCGGGACCGGGGGGATGATCCTCTTTTCCATCAGGAAGTGGGTCATCTCCCGTGCCTGGCGGATGATATCTGTGGCGCGTGTGAGCAGTTCCTCGCGGGAAAGGGACAGGCGGGCCACTTCCTGTTCCTGCGCTTTGACGCCGACGGCCGCCGCCTCCCGCGGGAACACCTCCCAGTCCTCCATCGTGGGCAGGATGTACTCCTCATCCAGCCCCTTCTCCTCGGCGCAACGGGCCAGTTCCTCCGCAGCGGCAATTGCCATCTCGTCGGTGATGGTGGTGGCGCGCACGTCCAGCACGCCCCGGAAGATGCCCGGAAACCCCAGGGAGTTATTGATCTGGTTGGGGAAGTCGCTGCGGCCCGTCCCGACGACCCGCGCCCCGGCCTGTTTCGCCTCCCAGGGCCAGATTTCCGGGATGGGATTCGCACAGGCAAAAACGATGGCGTCCTCGGCCATCGCCGCCACCCACTCCGGCAGGATGGTGCCGGGGCCGGGCTTGCTGAGCGCGATGCAGACGTCGGTGCCGCGCATCGCCTCGGCGGGCCCGCCGACCCGCCCCTCCGCGTTGGACTGCTGGCAGATGCGCCACTTGTCCACAAACTCTATCTTGCGCCGGGCGACATCCTCCCGCCCCGGATGGAGAATACCGTGCGAGTCGCAGGCGATGATGTTGCCGGAGGGGACGCCGGATGCCACCAGCAGCCGGATGGTCGCCACGCTGGCCGCGCCGACGCCGATGATGGAGACCTTGATCTCGTCCATCCGCTTCCCCACAACCTTCAGCGCGTTGATGACGCCTGCGAGGGTGACCGTCGCCGTCCCCTGCTGGTCGTCGTGCCAGACGGGAATCTGCACCTCCGGGTCACTGCGGAGCATATCCAGCACCCGGAAGCACTTGGGCTGTTCAATGTCTTCCAGATTGATGCCGCCGAAGGAGGGCTGAATCCACTTGACCGCCAGGATCAGCCGGTAGGGGTCTTTCGTATCCAGGCAGATGGGGACGGCGTCCACCCCGCCCAGATACTTGAAGAGCAGGGCCTTGCCCTCCATCACCGGCAGGCCCGCCAGGGGGCCGATGTCGCCCAGGCCCAGCACGCGCGTGCCGTCGGAGACCACGGCGACGGTGTTCCCCTTGTTGGTGTACTCGTAGGCCAGGTCGGGGTTTTTATGGATTTCCCGGCACGGCGCGGCGACGCCGGGGGTGTACCAGATGGCGAAGTCGTCCAGCCCGCGCACCGGACATTTGGCCGCCGTCTGCACTTTCCCCCGGTAGTACGGATGCAGGGCAAGGGCATCTTCAGCGGGCTTCTTCGCTTTCGCCAGAAGTTCTTCCACGATTTCCGACATTTTTCCACCTCTATTCGTTCAGACGGGCTTGCAGTTTCCGGAGTTGTTCCGATAATCGCTTTGGCAGACGGTCGCCGAACTGGGCCAGGTGCCGTTCCATGTCCTCCAGTTCTCCCCGCCAGCCGTCCCCATCCACCCGCAGGAGTTCCCGCATGTCCTCCGGCGGGATATCCAGCCCCTGCAGGTCCAGGTCCTCCAGACGCGGCAGGAGACCGATGGGCGTCTCCACCGCCCCGACCTTCCCGTCCACCCGCTCGCACATCCACTTCAGCACCCGGCTGTTTTCGCCGTACCCGGGCCAGAGCCAGCGACCGTCCGGGCCTTTGCGGAACCAGTTCACATAAAAGATACGGGGCGCCTTATCCCGCAGACGGTCGCCCATCGCCAGCCAGTGGGCAAAGTAGTCCCCCATATTGTAGCCGCAGAAGGGGAGCATCGCGAAGGGGTCCCGACGCACAACGCCCACCTGTCCGATGATCGCCGCCGTCGTCTCGGAGGACTGGGTCGCACCCATAAACACCCCGTGGTCCCAGTCGCAGGCCTCGTAGACCAGGGGAACCAGCGTCGCCCGGCGCCCGCCGAAGATGAAGATGTCTATCGGCACCCCCTCCGGCTTCTCCCAGTCCGGGGAGATGACCGGGCACTGACCCGTGGGGGCGGTGAAGCGGGCGTTGGGATGGGCGGCCGGTTCCCCCCGGTCCGGTGTCCAATCCTGCCCTTTCCAGTCTATTAGATGGGGTGGCGGCTCCGGGGCCATCCGGTCCCACCAGACGTCGCCGTCGTCGGTCAGCGCGCAGTTGGTGAAGATGACGTTTCCCCAAAGGGTGTCCATCGCCGCCGGATTGGTCTTATAGGATGTGCCCGGCGCGACGCCGAAGAAGCCCGATTCGGGATTGATGGCGTATAGACGCCCATCGGGGCCGATGCGCATCCAGGCGATGTCGTCCCCCAGGCACTCGGCCCTCCAGCCGGGGATGGTCGGCCGGATCATCGCCAGGTTCGTCTTGCCGCAGGCTGACGGGAAGGCCGCGGCGATGTGGTACTGACGGCCTTCAGGGCTGATCAGCCGCAGGATGAGCATGTGCTCCGCCATCCAGCCTTCCCGTCGGGCCATCGCCGAGGCGATGCGCAGGGCGAAGCACTTCTTGCCCAGAAGCGCGTTGCCCCCGTAGCCGGAGCCGTAGGACCAGATGAGGTTCTCCTCCGGGAAATGGCTGATGTACTTCTGCTCCATCGGCGCGCAGGGCCAGGGGACGTCCTGTTGCCCCGGTTCCAGCGGCGCGCCCACCGAGTGCAGGCAGGGGACGAAATCCGCGCCGTTCTCCAGAGCCTTGACCACTTTCGGCCCCACGCGAGTCATAATGTGCATGTTGCAGACCACGTAGGGGCTGTCGGTGATCTCCACGCCGATTCGGGCCATTGGCGACTCCAGCGGGCCCATAGAGAAGGGGATAACGTACATCGTCCGCCCCCGCATGCAGCCCCGATACAGGTTCCGCATCGTCGCCTTCAGTTCGTCGGGGGCGATCCAGTTGTTTGTGGGACCGGCGTCGTCTTTAGAGGAAGTGCTGATGAAGGTGCGGTCCTCCACGCGAGCGACATCGCTGGGATCGGAACGGAAGAGGAAACTGTTGGGCCGCTTCTTCAGGGGGATGGCGCTTCCTCTGGCGACTGCCATCGCCATCAGACGGTCGTACTCTTCTTTTGATCCGTCACACCAGTGAATGTTTTCGGGCTGACAGAGTTCCGCCACTTCACGAACCCAGCGGTTCAGGCGGGGATTGGAATTCATAGAATCCTCCGTATCGTAAAGTGAGATAGAGTGCCGGAGAAAAAATTTGGGCAGGACCTTCCGGTCCTGCCCGGTCTCATTCTGCAATTTACAGCACCTTCCCCGGATTCATAATATTCCAGGGGTCCAGCGCTCGCTTGATGCGCCATTGAACATCCAGGGAAAGTCGTCCCAACGCCTTCTCCATATACGGCTTCTTGAAAGTCCCGATGCCATGTTCGCCGGAGAGGGTGCCGCCCAGGTCCAGCGCCACGTCAAAGATTTCGCCGACCATCGCCTCCACTTTTTCCCACTGGGTGGGGTCCCGGCGGTCAAAGAGGATGTTGGGATGGAGATTGCCGTCCCCGGCGTGGCCGAAGACGACGATGGGCAGGCCGTAGCGGGCGCTGATGGCCTTGATGCGGCGGACCGCCTCCGGGATGGCGCTGCGCGGGACAGTGATGTCCTCCCCCAGTTTGTTGGGGGCTTTCCGCGCCAGCGAGGGCGATACCGACCGGCGGGCGCGCCACAACTGGGCCCGCTCCGCCTCGTCCCGCGCCACCCGCACCGACCGGGCGCCGTTCTCCCGGCAAATCCGCGCCGCGGCCTCAATCTCCCGCCGGACGGTGTCCTCATCCGAACCGTCGGTCTCAATGATGAGCATCGCCTCCACGTCCAGCGGCAGTCCCAACTTCATCGCCTCCTCTATGCAGGCGATGGCTGTCTCGTCCATCAGTTCCAGCGTCGCCGGGACGATGCCCGCGGCCAGGATGGCGTTGACGGTGCGGGAGGCGTCGTCCAGCGAGGGGAATTCCGCCAGCGCGGTAGAGACGAAATTCGGTTTGGCGATCAGTTTCAGCAGCGCTTCGGTGATGACTCCCAGCGTCCCCTCCGAGCCGACGAAGAGCGAGGTCAAGTCGTAGCCGACGACATTCTTGATCGCCTTGCCGCCAGTGCGCAGCACCTCCCCATCGGGCAGGACGACGGTGAGCCCCATGACGTAGTCGCCGGTGACCCCGTACTTGAGACATCGGGGGCCTCCGGCGTTGCAGGCGATGTTGCCGCCGATGGTGGAGTGCTTGTTGCTGGAGGGGTCGGGCGGGTAAAACAGGCCCCGGGCCTCCACATAGGCCTGGAGGTCAGCGGTGACGACCCCCGCCTCCACCCAGACCGTGCGGTTTTCCGCATCCAGTTCCAGGATGCGGGTCATCCGGGTGAGCGAGAGGGCGATGCCGCCGGAGAAGGGGACGGACGCCGCGGCCAGCCCGGAGGCCATCCCGCGCGGGACGACCGGCACCCGGTGCTCGGCGGCGATCCGCACCACCGCCGCGACCTCCTCCGTGGACTCCGGCAGGACGGCGACGTCGGGCAAGTCCTGGGCGAACGTGCCGTCGTACGAATAGGCGATGCGGTCTTCCACGCTGGTCAGGACTTTGTTCGGCCCCAGCGTTTCCTGGAGTCGGGCAATCCATGCTTCGTTTCCCATTCTGTCCTCTCGTTGTTGGTTTTATAGCCACAAAGAGCACAAAGGTGGACACGAAGCGCGCAAAGAATCGTAACGATTCAGCGCAGGCGCAGCGTCCAATCCATCAGCGCTTCCAGGAGAAGGCGCAGCAAGTAGCGCGCCGTCTCGTCAGTGAGATGACCCTGCGGGTCAAACTTCTCCGCGGCGCGGGCCACCAGCACTTCCGGCCGGTTCAGCGGCCGCATGTTGGTGATCTGGCATATCTGGCGCAGGTGCATCTGGGCGCGCAACGTCCCGAAGTTGCCCGTGGAGGCCCCCATAATCGCCACCGGCTTCCCGTCCAGCGGCGACGCGTCCGGGGGCCGCGAGGCCCAGTCCAGCGCGTTCTTGAGCACCCCCGGCACCGACCCGTTGTATTCCGGCGTGGCGATGAGCAGCGCATCGGCCTGCCGGATGGCCTCCTTCAGCGCGACCACCGACTCCGGCTCGCCCCGGGCCCGTACATCTTCGTTGTAGGGCGGAATCCGGTCCAACCCCTCAAAGATACGGATTTCCATCCCTTCCGGCGCCAGTTCAAGGGCTGCCCGGAGCAGAGCCTGATTGTATGAGCCCTGCCGAAGGCTTCCGGCGATCCCGAGAACCCGGACCTTGTCAGTGCTCCCCGGACCGTTCATCGCTCCTTCCCTCCACGCTACGGGAAATGGTAGTGCTTCCGGATGGGCTGGAGGACTTTCCAGGTACACCGCATCCCCTGGGGGAACCGCACCAGGTCGCCTGCCCGGATGTGCACCGGTTCGCCGCCTTCGGGGGTGACGACGACCTCCCCCTCCAGGACATAACAGACCTCATCGGTGTCGTACTCCCACGGGAATTCCGACACCTCCTTGGTCCAGATGGGCCAGTGCCGCACACCCAGTTCCTGCAGACGCTTCTCATCGGGGTTGCGTTCAATCTGAATGGCGCTCATCGGCATTCCTCCCCTACTCAGGTCTCTCAGGTCGCCATCGGTTATGTCGCTGCCACGATCAACAGCGATGCCGTGCTTTTGTTCTGTATCACCTTCAGCACAGACAGCGAATCCACGATGATGGAACCATCCAGGGCGTGCTTCGGATGGGTGGATGCGACTGCGATGACATGCAGGCCGGCCGCGCTGGCGGATTGGATCCCGGCGGGGGCATCTTCTATCGCGACGCAAGCATGGGCCGCGCATCCCAACCGCTTCACACCCTCCCTGTACGGATCCGGCGCCGGTTTTCCCCTCGCCACATCATCCCCGCTGACGAGAACCGGCGGCACGGGCAGGCCCGCCGCGGCCAGCCGGGCCAGCGCCAGATCGCGGCTGGCGGAGGTCACGATCCCCCATCGGGCGCCCTGCAAACTCTGGAGAAACTCCCGGGCACCCTCCAGCGCCACGATCCCTTCGGTATCGGCCAATTCCAGCGCCGTAAAGGCCTCCGCTTCCCGGACAACGTCCAGATGCGGCGCTACTGCCTGCATCGTCTCTACGGGGCGCTGCCCATGGGCGATGCGCATAATGCGGTCCATCTCAATGCTGTGCCGGCGCGCCCACTCCTCCCAGTGGCGCCTGACGCATTCCGTGGAATCAATCAGAACGCCGTCCATATCGCACAGGACGCCTTCACATGTCAACTGCAAGAGCGTTTCTCCTCCCGTGACCCGATAGAAGTTCTTTACCGCCGAGAACGCTGGGTTCGCAGAGAGCTGGTAGCGGATTTCACCAATTCTCAATCCACCAATTTCCTAACCCTCAGCGATCTCTGCGTGCTCCGCAGTTAGAAGAGACGCCATCGCCTCAACAGGGGCATCATCCGGTTTCGCCCCCGGCAGAAGTCACTCCCTCAGCGCCTCCAGCAGGATTTCGGCGATGTCCTTGACCCGCAGGCGGAGGCGCTCGGCGCGGGCGGCGCCCGTCAGCGTGCGCTCACACTGTTGACAGGCGGAAACGACCACCGACGCGCCCGTCTCCGCCGCCTGGCGGATGCGCCGGGCAGCGATCGCCTGGCTGAGCGCCGGGTCCATACTCTCCAGGTTGCCGCCGCCCCCGCAGCAGTGCGATCCGCCCCGATTCTCCGCCATCTCCACCAGACGCACCCCCGGAATGCCCTTCAGGATGCGCCGGGGGGCGGTGAAGACCCCACTCTTGCGCCCCAGGTCGCAGGGGTCGTGGTACGTCACCACCTGCTCCGGTGGGTCGTCCCGCAGCGGCAACCGTCCCGCCTCCAGCAGGTCGGCCAGAAACTCCGTGGCATGCTGAACCTCTATCCCCAGGTCCTCCCCCAGCGCGACCGGATAGGTGTGCTTCCAGAAGTGGAAACAGGACGGACAGGTGGTGACAATCGTGCGCGCACCGGTGGCCCGGACCGCTTCCAGGTTGCGTTGCATCATCTGGCGGGCCCCCTCCAGGTCGCCGTTGATCGCCAGGGGATACCCGCAACACCATTCCTCCGCGCCCAGCAGGACGTACTCCACCCCGCCCCGGTCCAGAATCTGGACGAAGGACTGGGGAAGGGCATAACTGCGGGGGAACAGCGCACCGACGCAGCCGACGAAGTAGACGACTTCAGCCTGCTTACGCTCCATTCCGCGGGGCGGCGCGGGCAGGTTGGACGCCCAGAGAAGTCGGCTCTCCCCGGGTTCGGCAGAGATATTCCCGGTCCGACGGACCCGTTCGTTCAGCGCGGCCAGCGGCTGGGGGAGGAGCCCTACTTCCGCCATCTCCCCGCGCGTCAGTTCCAGGATACGGTCCACCGTCACCCCGCTGGGGCAGACGAAGGTGCAGGCCCCGCAGAGAAGACAGCGGAAGAACTGGGCTGCCGTGCGGTCGGTGGGCCGTTCCAGCAGCCCCTCCCGAACCGCCCGCAGAAGGGCGATGCGGGCGCGGGGGGAGTCCGTCTCGTTCAGTGTCAACCGGTAGGTGGGACAGGACGCCAGGCAGAGGCCGCAGCGAATACAGTGCAGATACTCGTCTTCGGAGATGCGATGTGGCAGATCGGTGGGCATGTCTTCCTCTGCAGAAAGGGATTTTTACGCGCCGAACTTGGTCAGACGGCCCGCGTAGGCCATTGCCAGAGGCATCAGGTCTATGTGGCGAATGTGGCCCAGCCCTCCGCGCATACAGGGCCGCTCCCCGAACTGGGTCACCTCGTCCGGGCAGACGTAGCGGGACCAGAGCAGGACGGGCAGTTCGTGCCAGGAGTGGGCCTTCCAGACGGCCGGGGTGGAGTGGTCGCCGGTCACGATGACCACGTCCGGCTCCAGGGCCAGGATGTCCGGGAGGATATGGTCCACGTGCTCAATCACTTCCACCTTGCGCGCAAAGTCGCCGTCCTCTCCGGCGCTGTCGGTCTTCTTCACGTGGAAGAAGAAGAAATCGTATTCCGACCAGTGGGCCTTCAGAGTTTCTACCTGGTCCTCCAGCGTCTCACCGGTGGGGAGGACGTCCATCCCGGCCAGTTTCGCCACGCCCCGGTACATCGGGTAGGTGGCGATGGCGGCGCAGCGCATACCGTAGATGTCGGGCATCTTGGGGAGGCCCGGGTCCTTTGCCATCCCGCGCAGGTTGCAGCCGTTGGCGGGGTACTCGTCGGCGAGGATGCGGCGCGCCTCGGCCATCCACTGGTTCAGCAACTCGGCAGTCCGGGCGGCCTCAGGACGGGTGGGGTAGACCGGCAGAGGCGGCTTGCCCACCTGCTGGGGGTCGGTCTCGGTGAGGCCGTCTTCCAGCCCCTCCCCGCGCAGGACCAGGACGAAGCGGTACTCCTTGACCGGCTCCACGAAGACCTCCACACCGGGGAGCCGGATGGTGCGGAGTTTGGCGCAGAGACGCGCGCCGACCTCGGTGGGAATCCGCCCGGCGCGCCGGTCGGTGATGACGCCGGTCTGCGGGTCCAGGGTGCAGAAATTGCCGCGGGCGGCGATGTCCTGGGGCTGCAGGTCAAAGCCGATGCCCAGGGCCTCCAGGACGCCGCGGCCGATCTCGTAGCGGAGAGGGTCATAGCCGAAGAGGGCCAGATGGGCCGGACCGCTGCCCGGGACAATGCCCGGCGCGATGGGGGTGCTCAGGCCACAAATCCCGCGCGCCGCCAGCGCGTCCAGATTCGGCGTGCGCGCGGCCTCCAGTTCCGTCGGCCCGCCGGGGGTCATCGGCAGGCCGCCCAGGCCGTCCATCACCAGCAGGAGAATTTTGCTGCGGCTTTCTACGGTCAGTTCTTGGATAAGGTCCAGTGAGTCCATGAACGCTCCTTTGCATAAGCGGGATCGCCCTCGGTAGGGGAAAGCAGTCATCAGGCTGGTAAATTCCAGCGAACCTATTTCTTAATCCTAACCTCAAATCACTACTATGTCAAGTGACAATTGGCAGGAAAATGGTCTTCAAGATGTTCAGATTACGCCTTGACGGGGAAGAGGAGCAGGGTAGGGCTGTGAATGCGGCGCACGCACGGCCCCCGTTTGACAAAGTGGCACGTTTGTAGTACAAAAAGACAGATTGAGGGGCATCGTTCCGGGAGCGACATTTCCCCGGAACACAAGGGAGGATCTCCACAGCGGAATGGGGAAACGGGATGTCATTGCCTGAGTTGGTGCGGTCACAACTGAAGTGGCTGCGGCCCGGCATCGGTGTCAAACGCTGGCTGCTGATACTGGCTATGGGGATCGTCCTCTCCGCGCTGGGTATTGGCCTCATTATCGGGCAGGTTTATCCGATTCCACAAATCACCGGTTACCTGTCCCTCTCTTTTCTGCCCCTCTGGGTGCGGGCGCTGTTTTTTATCCTGATCGGCCTGGCCCTGGTCGCCGGTGGATTGGTGGGCCTGAACCGGGCGCTTCTTTCCCCCTTTATTCGGGATGGTCAGGAAGTGGTGGAGGCCCTCTACCGATACCGGCAGGGCACCCATGGGCCCAAAGTGGTCGCCATCGGTGGCGGGCATGGACTGGCGACCCTTTTGCGCGGGCTGAAAGCCTATACCTCCAACATCACCGCCATCGTCACCGTTGCCGACGACGGGGGGAGTTCCGGCCGTCTGCGGCGCGCCCTGGGAGTACTTCCCCCAGGGGATATTCGGAACTGCATCGCCGCTCTGGCTGATGATGAGGCGCTGATCACGCAACTGTTCCAGTACCGCTTCCCCTCCGTTTCCGCGGAGGCCGGCCTGGACGGTCATAGTTTCGGCAATCTCTTCATCACCGCGATGGCCGAGGTGACGGGCTCTTTTGAGCGCGCCGTTCTGGAATCCAGCCGCGTCCTGGCGGTACGAGGGGAGGTGATGCCCAGTACATTGCACAGTGTCACGCTGATGGGGGACCTGCGGGAGGAGCCCGCTCAGGTGCGGCGCGTGGCCGGAGAATCCGAGATTACCCGTACCGGCGGGACGATAGAACGGGTCTACCTGGAGCCGGACGACGTCCCCGCCTACCCGCGGGCCGTGCGGGCCATACTGGAAGCCGACCTGATTGTGGCGGGTCCCGGGTCCCTTTATACCAGTGTCCTGCCCAATCTGCTGGTGCGGGAGATCGCGCAGGCGATTGCAGCCAGCCGCGCGCTGCGCGTCTACGTCTGCAATGTGGCGACTCAGCGGGGTGAGACCGACGGCTATACGGTGGGCGATCACGTCGCCGCACTGGAGCGGCACATCGGGCGAGATCTCTTCCCGATCGTCCTGGCTAATAACAACTTTGCCTACGCGGACGCCTTGCCGGAGGGAGTGGAGGTGCCCCGACTGGAACTTCCCCCTGATTCCACCTGTACCCTGATCACTGCGGACCTGGTGGACCCGGCCCATCCCTGGCGGCACGATAGTGAGAAACTGGCGCGCGCGCTGATGTCGCTTCTGGAGAACCGACGATGAGCGGACGGACATGGACGGCGGAGGAGATTGCGGCGGCCTGAGAGCATCTCCTTCGGTTCGGTGACCCGCCCTGGAGAGATGGGACCGAACTCCGATGTGGACATTGCGATAGAAAAGGCCCTGGACGCAGAGGAATATTTCGCCCTGAAAGTCATCGCCGAACTCTACGCCGCTCTGGGTCGCTACGCGGGACGTCTGGAATAGCGAAGAGGGGAAAATTGTCACTGCTTATTACATCCATAACCTGTATAATGCCTTTGAAAACGCCTCTGGCGCGTGGCGAGAGTTGGGCCTATGTTAAGACCTCGTGCAGGCGGGGTCTGGCCTTTAGCGCCCCCTCATCCCCCTGACCTCCTTCTCCCCCGCCGCGACAGGGGAGAAGGGGGAAAAGAGGGGTTTCGGGGCGGGTGGCCAAAGAATGAATTTCCAGGCGGGAACGACCTTTATCCGCAAAGGGAAGAGCGCGGGGGAAGACCATCCGTTGCTCCTGGAAAGCCAACGGTGTTTTGGGTTATAAAAAAATCCGCGCTCGTCCGCGTAAACCCGCGTCCCATAGAAAGTCTCCAGTTAATTATAAATTCAGAAAGGAGGTTCTGCAATGACCGTAAAAGTCGGTATTAACGGATTCGGCCGCGTGGGGCGGCAGGTGTTCAAGGCCATGCGAGATTATTACGGGGACCTGCTGGAGGTGGTCGCGGTCAACGACGTCACCTCTCCCGATGTCCTGGCCCACCTGCTCAAGTACGACTCCAACTACGGCCACTTCAACGGCACCGTGGAAGTCCAGGGGGGCAACCTCCTGGTAGACGGTAAAGAGGTCCGCGTCTTTGCCGAGAAGGACCCCGCCAATCTCCCCTGGAAGGACCTCGGGGTTCAGATTGTCGTGGAGTCCACGGGCGTCTTCACCGACGCCCAGAAGGCCGTGGCGCACATCAACGCCGGCGCCCGCAAGGTCATCATCACCGCACCGGCAAAGAACGAGGACATCACCATCGTCATCGGCGTCAACGAGGACAAGTACGACCCGGAGAAACACCACATTATCTCCAATGCCTCCTGCACCACCAACTCAATTGCGCCGGTGGCGAAAGTCCTCCACGACAATTTCGGCATTGAGCACGGTCTGCTGACCACCGTTCACGCTTACACCAACGACCAGCGCATCCTGGACCTGCCGCACAAGGACCTGCGACGGGCGCGCGCCGCGGCGCTCTCCATCATCCCCACCACCACGGGCGCGGCGAAGGCCGTCGCGCTGGTCATCCCCGAACTGAAGGGGAAGTTTGACGGCATCGCCCTGCGGGTGCCCACTCCCACCGTCTCCATCTCCGACTTCGTCATCACCCTGCAGCGGCCGGCGACCCGCGACGAGGTCAACAACGCCTTCAAGGCCGCCGCCGAGGGGCGGATGAAGGGCATCCTGGGCTACACCGAGGAACCGCTGGTGTCGGTGGATTTCAAGGGCGATCCCCGCTCCGCTATCGTGGACGGTTCCCTTACCGCGGTCATCGGTGAGCGCATGATCAAGGTGCTGGTCTGGTACGACAACGAGTGGGGCTATTCGGTGCGGGTGGCCGACCTGGCTGTGCTGGTCGCGCGCAGCCTGTAGTGCAAAAGTGCCAGGCACCGGGGAGGTGCCTGGCACTTGCCAGGAGGGACCAATGAACAAGAAAACCGTGCGCGACGTAGATGTTTCCGGAAAGCGCGTCCTGATGCGGGTGGACTTCAACGTGCCGCTGAAAGAAGGGCGCGTGACCGACGACACCCGTATCCGCGCGTCGTTGCCGACCATTCAGTATCTGCTGGGCCACGGGGCGGCGGTCATCCTGATGTCCCACCTGGGGCGACCCAAAGGGAAGCCCAACCCGGAGTTCCGGATGGACCCGGTGGCGGCGCGCCTGGCGGAACTCCTGGGCCGCCCGGTGAAGAAACTGGACGACTGCATCGGCCCGGAGGTGGAGGCGACCTGCACGGCGCTCCAGCCCGGCGATGTGGTCCTGCTGGAAAATCTCCGCTTCCATCCGGAGGAGGAGGCCAACGATATGGCCTTCGCCGCTCAACTGGCCTCCCTGGGTGACCTCTACGTCAACGACGCCTTCGGGACGGCCCACCGCGCCCATGCCTCCACCGAGGGGGTGGCGCGGGTGGTGCGGGAGCGCGGCGGAGAGGCCGTGGCGGGCTTCCTGATGGAGAAGGAACTGGAATTCCTGGGCCGCGCGGTGGAGAACCCTGAACGCCCGTTCGTCGCCATCCTGGGCGGGGCCAAAATCTCCGATAAGATCACCGTCATTGAGCGGTTGCTGGAGCAGTGCGACCGCCTTCTCATCGGCGGCGGCATGGCCAATACTTTCTTCAAAGCGATGGGGTTTGAGATGGGGGACTCGCTGGTGGAGGCGGAGGCGGTAGATACGGCCCGCGCGCTCCTGGAGCGGGGCAAGAGCCGCCTGGTGCTCCCCGTGGACGTGGTGATTGCGGATGCCTTTGACAACGCGGCGCAGACCCGCGTGGTGGCCCCCAACGAGGTGCCGCCGGGGTGGCGGGTGCTGGACATCGGTCCGAACACCCTCGCCACTTTTGAGTCCGCGCTGAGCGGGGCCCGCACCGTCCTCTGGAACGGCCCCCTGGGCGTCTTTGAGATGCCCAACTTCGCCAGGGGGACCTTCGCCGTGGCGAAGATGCTGGCCGACCTGCCGGCCATTACCATCGTTGGCGGGGGCGACTCGGCCGCGGCGGTGCAGCAGAGCGGTCTGGCCGACCGCTTCAGCCATGTCTCCACCGGCGGCGGGGCCAGCCTGGAGTTTCTGGAAGGGCGGACGCTCCCCGGCGTGGCGGTGCTGAGCGACCGATGAGGATGTTTGCCGCCTGAACCGGAGGGGTCGGCAGGCCGTTTTGCCGCCTGCCGACCCCGCTTTTTATCGGCGCACGTCTGCCGCGCTGAAACTATCCGGCAGCAACTGGCGCAACGTCGTCTCCCGATAGCGCCCTTCGGTATCCCCGATCAGGATGACCAGGTCCTCCCTGAATTCCCGCAACGTCTGGCGGCAGGCGCCGCAGGGCGTGCCGCCGTTCTCGGTGACCACCGCAATCGCGACGAACTCTCGCTCCCCTTCCGACACCGCCTTCACCACCGCCGTCCGTTCCGCACAGGTCGTGAGGGGATAGACCGCGTTCTCTACGTTACAGCCGGTATAGATGCGGCCGGAGCGGCCCAGCAGTGCCGCCCCAACCCGGTAGTTGGAATACGGCGCGTACGCCTGCTCCCGCGCCTGGCGCGCTTTCTCCAGCAAAACTTGAGGGTCAAATTCCCTCATCACTCGCTCCTTTTTCTCGCGTCATCCGCACCTTGCCGATACGCCGCCCGGATACCGTCAACACCTCCATTCGCCAATCCCCTACCTGAAGACTGTCGCCAGGGACGGGCACCCGTCCCAGTACGTCGTAGATCAGGCCCCCCAGGGTGTCGGCGGGCTCGGTGGGAAGGTCCGTTTCCAGCGTGTCGTTGACGTCGTAGAGGTTCATCCGCGCGTCCAGTACATACACTCCCTCGCCAATCTGCTCGCAGGACGGCTCCTCCGAGTCGTACTCGTCCTGAATCTCGCCGACAATCTCTTCCAGGATATCCTCCACGGTGACCAGCCCGGCCGTTCCCCCGTACTCGTCCACCACGATCGCCATATGGATGCGCTGCTGCTGCATCTCCCGCAGCAGGTCGTCCGCCTTTTTGGTCTCCGGGACAAAGTAGGCAGGACGGAGAATCTCCCGCAGGGACGGGCGGGGACGGTCCGGTTGCAGGTAGACCAGGAGGTCCTTGGCATATACCAGTCCGAGGATGGAATCCACCGTATCCTCGTAGACGGGGATGCGGGAATGACCGGCCTCCAGGATGAGCCGAACGACCTCTTCCAGCGGCGTATCCACGTCTACGGCGACGATGTCTATCCGCGGGACCATCACCTCCCGCGCCATCGTCTCGCCCAGTTCAAAGATGGAGTAAATCATCTCCTTTTCTTCTTCCTCAATGACCCCCTCTTCCTCTCCGGCGTCCACCAGGGTGCGGATTTCCTCTTCGGTGACCAGGGCGGTGCCGGTGAAGGGAATCCCGCCGAAGGGGGTGGCGAAGCGGTTGCCGATCCAGACGGTCAGCCGGACGGGGGGCCAGAGGAGAAACTCCAAGACGCGGAGCAGCGGGGCGAGGCGAATAGCCCAGCGTTCGGGGTGCGCCGCTGCGATCCCCTCCGGGACCAGTTGTCCGAAGACCAGGAGCAGGAGGGCCAGGACACCCACCACAATCAGCAGGGAGATTCCATCGGCCCAGGGGCGGGGTATGCCGCTCTGGGCCAGGGCCTGGGTCAGGGGCGAGACCAGGGTGAGCGCGGCGACGGCGGCGGCAAGGGTTGCCAGAAACGCTTTGCCCAGGTAGAGGGTGCCCAGCATCCGGCTGGAATCCTCCGCCAGGCGGAGTGTTCCTATCGCGCGTGCCTCTCCCTCTTCGGCCATCTGACGGAGCCGTCCGCGCCGGGCGCTGGCGAAGGCCGCGCGCGTCCCTGCCAGAAACCCATGCAATACCACCAGCACCAGTGTACCGACCAGTCCGGCCCAGGAAACGCTATCCATAGTAAGTAAAACGTATTGCGTATTGCGTATCGCGTATCTTGCTACCGACTCCCGACTCCCGACTCCCGACTTCCAACTCCCGACTCCCGACTCCCGACTACCCGCTACCGACTATTTTCCCCCGCTCCCGCGCCGGGACGCCGTAGGCCAGCGTTTCGTCGGGGATGTCGCGGGTCACGACGGAGCCGGCGCCGATGACCGCCCCGCGCCCCACCCGCACCGGCGCCACCAGCATCGTGCCCGAACCGATGAATGCCTCTTCACCGATGAGGGTACGATGTTTCTGCTTGCCGTCAAAGTTGCAGGTGACGGTGCCCGCACCGATGTTGGCCCCCGCGCCCACTTCGGCGTCGCCGACGTAACTGAAGTGGCCCATTTTGGCTCCCGCACCGAGGTACGAGTTTTTGACCTCTCCGAAGTTGCCCACG
Source organism: uncultured Chloroflexota bacterium (assembly GCA_937138275.1). Classification (GTDB taxonomy): domain Bacteria; phylum Chloroflexota; class Anaerolineae; order B4-G1; family DUEL01; genus SpSt-77. The sequence continues at coordinate 3,415 of CAKZOY010000106.1, read as the reverse complement.
TGGGCCCCAGGCCCCAGGTGCGCGCCCGGACGGAGGTGGCTGAAGGGGCCCACGTCGCTCCCTTCCTCCATGACCGCCCGTTCCATCACCGAGGCCACTACCCGGCAGCGGTCGCCGATGGTGCTATCTTCTATCAGCGCGTTGGGGCCGATCCGGCAGTGGCGGCCGATCACCGTCTGCCCGCGCAGGATGGTGTTCGGCCAGATAACGGTGTCCGTCCCGATGACGACGGTCGGTTCAATGTAGACGGTCTCGGGGTCTACCATCGTCACCCCGGCCTCCATCCATTGGCGGTTGATCCGGCGGCGCAGGACGGCCTCCGCCTCGGCCAGATGGACGCGGGTGTTGATGCCCAGCACCTCCGTCGGGTCGTCGGCGGCGACGGCGACGACCGTCCGGCCCTCCCCGGTCGCCATCCCCACCAGGTCGGTCAGGTAGTACTCCCCTTTGGGGCTCATCGGCAGGGCGGGTAGATGTTCCCAGAGCCAGGACGCGTCGCAGGCGTAGACTCCGGCGTTCAGTTCCCGGATCGCCCGCTCCTCCGCTGTGGTGTCGGCCTCCTCCACGATGCGCGCCACGCTTCCGTCGGAACGGCGCACCACCCGGCCGAACCCCCGCGGGTCCTCGGCAACGACCGTCAGGATGGAGAGGACGGCCCCCCCTTCCCGGCGCGCGTCCACCACCCAGCGGAGCGTCGCTTCGGTCAGGAGCGGCATGTCGGCGTAGAGGATGAGGACTTCATCCACCCGGCCTTCCAGAGCGGGACGGCACTGGAGGACCGCGTGCCCCGTCCCCAGTTGCTCCTGCTGCTCCACGTAGGTGACGGCTTCCCCCACGGCCCGGCGCACCTCGTCCGCCCCGTGTCCGACGACCAGTACCGGAGGGAGCGAGGTGAGCCTGCGCGCGGCCTCTATTGTGTAGAAGACCATCGGCCGACCGCCCAGGGGATGGAGGACTTTGGGCAGGTCCGACCGCATACGTGTCCCCTGACCGGCAGCCAGAATGACAACTCCTAACATTTCTCCTGAACTCCTGTCCGGGATGAAGTGGAACAACTCCAGCGGATGTATTATACTCCCAATTCGGGAGTTAACCAAACCTGCGGCGGATGTCTGGGCTTGTGAGTAATCTCTTCCGGGGAGCAACATGCCCGCGAGATAAGGGAAAATGGGGTTTGTGAGGGCGGCTTTGCCGCCCTCACAAACCCCACACCCCACCCCTTTCCTATGCGGGGCAAGTTGCTGCGCAAGCCCGGATGTCTTACCTTCGGTCGAAGGCCCTCAGGGGCGACTTCAGTTGCTGGAATTGCCTTCTCTTGCCCGCGCGGGGGCAGTGGAGTATAATGGCCTGGGGAGGGGAGAACCAATGCAGGAAGCACAACTGTACGAACGACTGGATGAGAATCGGGTCCGCTGCCATCTCTGCGCGCATCGCTGCCTGATCGCCGATGGCAAGCGAGGAATTTGCCAGGTGCGGGAAAATCGGGGAGGCACCCTCTACACCCTGGTCTATGGGCGGTTGATCGCGCAGCATATTGACCCGATAGAGAAGAAGCCCCTGTATCACTTCTATCCCGGCTCCACGTCCTATTCCATCGCCACAGCGGGCTGCAACTTTCGCTGCCAGTGGTGCCAGAACTGGGAGATTTCCCAGATGCCGCGCGAGTACCACACCATTATGGGAGAGACCGTCCCACCGGAGCAGGTGGTCGCTGCGGCCCGGCGGGCCGGCAGTCGCAGCATCTCCTACACTTACACCGAGCCGACCATCTTCTTTGAGTATGCCTACGATGTCTCCCGACGGGCGCGCGAGGCCGGCATCGTCAACGTCTTCGTGACCAACGGCTATATGACCGGAGAGATGCTGGACACCTACCACCCGTATCTGGACGCGGCCAATGTGGACCTGAAGGCGTTCCGGGACGAGACGTATCGCCATTCCATCGGCGCCCGTCTCCAGCCGGTGCTGGATAGTCTGAAGAAGATGAAGCAGCAGGGCGTCTGGGTGGAGATCACCACGCTGGTCATCCCGGAGGTCAACGACAATCCAGCGGAACTGCGGGACATCGCGCAGTTCATCGCCACCGAACTGGGGCCGGAGACCCCCTGGCACATCAGCCGGTACTTCCCGGCCTACCGGATGACCAACCGACCCACTCCGCCGTCCACCCTGGAGCAGGCGCGGGAGATCGGGCGGGAGGCGGGACTGCGCTACGTCTACGTCGGCAACGTCCCCGGCGAGGAGAACACCCATTGCCACGCCTGCGGGGCGCTGCTCATTCGCCGTTCCGGGTTCTGGGTGCTGGAAAATCGCGTCCGGCCGGAAGGGACCTGTCCTCAATGCGGGACTCCGGTGGCTGGGGTGGGGATGGCGGGGATGTAAAAGGGGGACGGCAGGTAATGCCCACCGTCCCCTTTCCTGCTGGATGTGGGGGGAGTTCAGAGTTCGGCCTCTTCGGCCGTTATGACCTCCGCCAGCAACCGGAGCGTCTCCTGGGCCTCCTCCTCACTCAGCACACTGATGGCAAATCCCACGTGGACGATGACGTAATCCCCCACCTGGGCCTCCGGAACGTAGGCCAGGCAGACCTCGCGCGTGATCCCGCCGAAGTCCACCTTGCCCATCCGCATCAGTCCACCTTCCTGAACCTCTATAACCCGACCAGGTACTCCAAGGCACATAGGAATGCTCCGTAATGCGTAAACGTAATGCGTAAAACGTAGTGCGCGCTCCCCCTACTCCCTACTCCTGATCCCCCCCTCCAGCCACTCCAGCCAGGCGTCCAGGCCCTCGCCGGTTTTGCAGGAAAGGGGGAAGAAAGCCACGCCGGGGTTCAGCGCCTCCACCCCGCGGCGGAAGTAGTCCAGATTGAAATCAAAGGCGGAGAGGACGTCTATTTTATTCAGCACCACCGCGTCCACTCCCTGATACATCGGGGGATACTTGTAGGGTTTGTCATCCCCTTCCGGCACGCTGGCGATGAGGATGTTGCGGTGGACCCCCAAACGGAACTCCGCCGGACAGACCAGGTTGCCCACGTTCTCCACCAGGAGCAGGTCCACTTCCTCCAGAGGGAGTTGCTCTATGCCGCTCTGGACCATTGCTGCGTCCAGGTGGCACTCCCCGCCGGTGGTAATCTGCACCGACAGCACCCCCTCCGCTGCGACCCGGTCGGCGTCCAGCGTGGAGGCCAGGTCGCCTTCCAGGACGGCGATCCGCCAGCGGTCTTTCAGCGCTCGCACCGTCCGCAGGATCAAACTGGTCTTCCCCGCGCCGGGAGAAGCCATCAGGTTGACCGCAAAAACCCCGGCTGCGTCCAGGCGGGCCCGATTAGCCTCCGCCAGCCGGTCATTGGCGCTCAAAATCCGTTCCACTACAGATACCCGGACAACCATTTCGTTGACACCTCCCGACT
>CAKZOY010000105.1 GCA_937138275.1 uncultured Chloroflexota bacterium | reverse complement strand
TGCAATCTGCAATATGCAATCTGCAATTCGCTTCATCTCAGCATCCCACGGATAATGATATCTATGGCCTCATCTTCGTCCAGGCCGCGAGCCATCAGCGTCTCCAGTTCCTTGCGGCTCACGGAGCCGATGGCGGCCTCATGGGTGACCCGCGCCTCGTCGTCCCGGACGATGACGACGGGGGTATTGCGAGCGACGGCCTCCCCGCGGACGATCTCGGTGCAGTCCATGTGCCCGCGCGCGCCGGGGGCGTTCCCCTCCGCGGTGGTGTAGACTTCGCCGACGGCCCGGTCCCGCACCGCGACGCGAGTCTTGGTCAGCCCGCGGGCGTCGGGGCCGTTGAGGCGGATGACTTCCTCTATCCGGATGTGGTCATCGCCGAGGCCGTAGGCTTTGGCCGTCAGTTCGGCTACCCCGCGCGCGGCAACGTCCACCTCTATCCGAATCTCCAACCGTCCCACCCGCCCGTGGGTCAGGTTGAACTCGTTTTCAAACCGTCCCCCTTCCTCTACGACGACGCGGCTGGTGGGGAGTACCTGGATGCCTCCGTGGGGGCCGTGGTAGTGGGCCTCGGTGTAGCGCATCGTCGCCCCGGGGCCGATACGGATGACCCCCTCCATCACGTGGCGCAGGTCCAGCGCATTGGGGAACGTACAGTGGGCCAGGAAGCCCACCTCGGCCTCCTCGCCGATCTCAAAGACGGGGATGATCTCCTGCAGGCCCTCCCGAGGGACCATCCCGAAACAGAGGTGAACGGGATACTCCACTTTTGTGCCGGGGTCCAGCCGGATGTGGGCGCGAATACCGGTGGGGATTTCTTCGGCCTCAATGTGGACACCGGGGATTTCGTTGACGAAGAGGACACGGTTGCCGCTGATGACCGCGCTGGCGATGCGGTCGGACTGCAGCGCGGAGACCTTGCCGCCGGCCGCCTCGTAGGCCTGGAGGATGGCCTCAAAGTCGCGCGCCCAGGCGGGATCGCGCCGGGTCAGCAGGGAACGGGGCTGGAGGACCTGGTGGCTCATTGGCATACTCTCTGAGTTACGACGCCCTTATACGCATCGCCGTTCCGTACTTCCCAGGGCTGGGCTCCCAGGCTCTCCTCGTGCGGGCGGCAGCGCTGGGCAAAGTACGCGCGCACTTCCTCCGGATCGCCGGTCTTCACGACTACGCCGCCGCAGATGAGGCTGGCCTGGTCGGCGGCGGCTGCCATCTCATCCCGATGGGTGATCAGAAGGACGGCCGTCCCCTCATCGGCCATCCGCCGGATCAGGCGGACGATCTCGTCCTGGCAGAGGACGTCAATCCCGGAATCCGGCTCGTCCAGAATTGCCAGCCGGGGCCGCATCGCGTAGACGGCCGCCAGTTCTATGCGCTTCCGCTCCCCACCGGAGAGGGACTGGTCCACCGGGCGGGCCAGATATGCGGCGGGGGCGAGGGCGACGGCCCGCAGCGCCTCTTCCACCCGCTCCCGCACCGACGGGCCTCCGTTGCCGTCACCGCGCACGCCCAGCGCCAGGTAGTCGCCGGTGAGTAGTCCCTCAAAGCGGGCCGGCTCCTGCCAGGCCAGAGTGATGCCGCGGCGCGCCCGTTCGTTGACCGGGAGATAGGTGATATCCTCGCCGTCAAAGAGAATGCGCCCCCGGGCCGGGGTATATCCGGCGCAGCCCATCAGCGTCAGCGCCAGGCTGGTCTTGCCGGACCCGTTGAGGCCCAGCAGGACGTGGACTTCCGCGGGCCAGAGGGTCAGGTTGACTCCGCGGAGCACCTCCGCCCCCGGCCGGTTCACAGAGAGGTCTTCCACGATTAACAAAGGACGATCCGTTTTCTCCATTTCTCACCTCAACGGCACCCATAACATCTGCGCCTGTGCGTCGGTAGCATACCACAAATTGGCGCTTTCCGCCAGTGGTTCAACAATATCGGTCGGCAGGCGTTAACGCTCCCTCATCTCCTCAGCGCCAAAACATCCTGTATAGTTCCGTTTTTCTTTTCGCTTTTTGCCGTCAGGTTGAAACCTGCGGCTTCGGGATGCCCACAAGGGGCATCCTTACAGAGATGCCCACGAGGGGCATCCCTACGGAGCATCCCCGCAGGGGGACGCGGGACAACGGTCGGCGAAGGCCGACCATCGGCCGAAGGCCCTCCAGAGGCGACTTCCAGTCGCCGGAATCTTCAATTGACGCATATGCCCCCAGCCTCCATAAACGCAAATTTAAGGTGGCGAGAAGGGCAAAATAGCCGTTCGCCGGAGGCTGAAACCCTCCGGCTCAGAGCAAAACCCTGCTGCGCAGGCTGAAGGTAAGGGCGACTTTCAAAGTCGCCCCTACTCCGCTACGCTTCGGGGCGGGTTTCAAACCCGGCCCCTACGGCCCGACGGTTTCGCGTCGGGCGGGGCGCAGCCAGATGCCCACCCAACCGCTCAAGTTAGCGCCTATGCCCCCGCTCCCTCTCCCACGCTGCGGGAAAGGGAAGAAGGGTTTGCAAGCGGCGGCTTCGCCGCCTGCACAAACCCCACTCCCCACCCCTTTCCCATACGGGGCGTTGCTGCAAAAGCCACGCGGTGTTTCTATTTGACTTTCCTCCATGACGTGATACAATAAAAGTGCATTTCGGAATACCCGTCCGCAGAGCGCGCTGGATCGGACCGTTCCCACTGCCAGTCTTTTTTTATCCTGAAGGAGGTAGGGCGAGCGAGAAGATACGGTGTCTGCGATGCTGGGTCAAAAACTCCCCCGGCATCGCCTGCGCGCAGATGTCGGCGTCGGCGAGGCCGGGTTTTTTTGTGGACGGGTATCGGCATTCCGGTATTGAGGAGAGGAAGATGTCGTTGGAGTCCACAGAGACCACATCCACCCAGCCAGAAGCGGCTGTGGATATGGAGAGCCTGCTCCAGGAACAGGAGGGATACGTCGCCCGCCCCGGAGAATTGCGGAAAGGTCGCGTCATCCAGATCACGGAAAACGGGGCGCTGATAGACGTGGGGCTGAAGCGCGAAGGGTTCGTCCCCGCCAGCGACCTGCGCCAGGTGCGCAAGGAGATGGGCGAAATCCACGAGGGCGACGAAGTGCTGGTCAAACTCCTGGAGGGAGAGAGCGAAGGCTACATTAAGGCATCCATCTACCAGGCCCGGCTGGAGGAGGATTGGATTCGGGCAGAAGAGATGATGAAAAGCGGGGCGCTCTACGAGGGGCGCATCTCTTCTTTTAACCGCGGCGGCCTGACCGTTCAGTTCGGCCGTATCCGCGGCTTCATCCCGGTCTCTCAGGTCGTCGGTATCCCGCGCGGCCTGAAGGAAGCGGAACGCCGCCAGCGGCTGGCCGCAATGGTCGGCGAGACCGTCGGCCTGCGCGTGGTGGACGTCAACCGGGCAGAGCGGCGGCTGGTCTTCTCCCAGCGACGGGCCCATCGCGCCTGGCAGCGCATCCTGCGCAAGCGCCTTCTGGATAGCCTGGAGGCCGGGCAGCGCCGCCGGGGCCGAATCTCCAGCATCACCGATTTCGGCGTGTTTGTGGACCTGGGGCATAGTGTGGAGGGACTGGTCCACCTCTCCGAACTCGCCTGGCATCGGGTGGAGGACCTTCGCCAGGCCTTCCATGTTGGGGATGAAGTGGAGGTCGTCGTTCTGGACGTGAACAAGTCCAGAGAGCGCATCAGCCTCAGCATCAAACAGACCCAGGAAGACCCCTGGGCGCAGGCAGAGAAGAAATATCGGGAGAACCAGCTGGTGGAGGGTCGGGTCACGCGTATCACCGACATCGGGGCGTTTGTGGAACTGGAGCCGGGGGTGGAGGGATTGCTCCACACCAGTGAGTTGATCGGCGCGCCCAACGTGACCCCGGCGCAGGTGCTGAAGGTGGGCGAGACGGTGCTGCTGAAAGTGCTGGAGGTCAGCGCATCCCGCCGCCGCATCCGCCTGAGCGCCCGACGGGTCCGCCGGGAAGAGTGGGAGCAGTGGGCGGCCGAACGGGCGGCGCGAGAGCAGGCCCCCGAGG
>CAKZOY010000104.1 GCA_937138275.1 uncultured Chloroflexota bacterium | reverse complement strand
CCATCGCTCCCCCCTGGCAGGCCCTGCTCCTCATCGGATGGGCCGGTATCATCGGATGGATCGCCTGGCGACATTCCTCGCGGCTCTGTCTTCTCTGCGCGTGCATCCTGCTGGCCGCGCTGGGCGCAGGACGACTGCTCATTTCCCTCCCGCGCCTCCCTCCGGATGCCCTGGCCCATTATAACGACGTCGGCCCCGCCCTCATAGAAGGGACGGTGGTCGCTCCGCCGGACGAGCGGGATACCCACACCCGCCTGCGCCTGCGGGCCGAGCGCCTCACCCTCCCCGACGGCCGGCAGGTCCCAGTGCAGGGGCTGGCCCTGGTGCGCCTTCCCCGCTACCCGGCCTTCTCCTACGGCGACCGCCTGCAGGTGACCGGTCTCCTGGAGACTCCCCCGGAGTTCGCCGATTTCTCGTACCGCGAATACCTGGCCCGGCAGGGCGTCTTCTCCCTTGTTCGGCGGGCCCAGGCGGTCCGGGTAGGGCAGGAGACGGTCAACCCTCTCCAGCAAGCCCTGCTGGCCTTCCGTGGACGCGCCCAGGCCGTCATCGGCCGTATCCTCCACGAACCGGCCGCCTCCCTCCTGACCGGCATTCTCCTGGGTGTGGAGGGCGGCATTCCGGCGGACGTGCGCGACGCCTTCGCCGTCACCGGCACCACCCACATCGTCGCCATCAGCGGCTTCAACATCGCCATCATCAGCGGCATCTTCTACCAGTTGTTCCGCCGCCTGATGGACTCCCGAAGAGCCGTCTGGCCGTCCATCGCAGGCGTTGCCCTTTACACCCTTCTGGTCGGGGCCCAGCCATCCGTGGTGCGGGCAGCCATTATGGGCATCCTCTACCTGATCGGCCGTCACCTGGGCCGCCCCACCTACGTCCCCGCCTCCCTCGCCGCCGCAGCCTTCGGGATGACCCTGATCAACCCTCTGGTGCTCTGGGACGTGGGCTTTCAACTGAGTTTCGCCGCCACCGTCGGGCTGGTGCTCTATGTGGACCGGTTTCAGCGGGGAGCGGTGCGCCTACTTTCCCGCATCGTCTCCGAAGAGAGGGCACAGCAGGCCATGGGCTTCCTCTCCGACGCCCTTCTGGTGACCCTGGCCGCGCAGATCGCCACCCTCCCCATCACCCTCTACTACTTCCGCCGCCTCTCCCTGGTCTCCCTGCTGACCAACTTTCTCATCCTTCCCGCACAGCCGGGGGTGATGCTCACCGGCGGACTGGCAACCCTGGCGGGGATGCTCTATCTCCCTCTGGGACAGGCCCTGGGCTGGGTCGCCTGGCTCTTTCTGACCTACACCATAGAGGTGGTGCAGTGGACGGCGCGCATCCCCTACGCCTGGCTGGACATCGGCCGGATGACTCCGGAGGGGACGTGGGCCCTCTACGGGCTGATCGGCGCCCTCACCCTGGCGGCCGACCCACAGATTCGGGCGCGCGTGCACACAATCTGGGCAAGCCTGACCGCGCGCCTGAGCGACCGCCTGCTGCTGGGCGCTTCCGTGCTCTTTCTCGCCATGTCGGTCGTGGCCCGCCTATCCCTCCCCGACGGGCGTCTGCACGTGGTATTTCTGGACGTGGAGGGCGGGGACGCGGTCTTCATCCGCACGCCGTCGGGGCGGCGGGTGCTGGTGGGGGGCGCTCCGGGGACAGCGGGGCTCCTTTCCCAACTGGGCCGCCGGATACCCTTTTGGGACCACGACCTGGACCTGGTCGTCCTCACCCATCCCGATGAGGATGTCCTGCCGGGGGTGATCGCGGTGCTGGAGCGGTACCCGGTGCGCCACCTCATCGCCCGGGCCGACGATTGCACCGGCGCGCTCTGCGACCGCTGGCGGGAGGTGGTTTCGGAGGCGGCGGGGGAGGTCTGGCGGGGAGAAGAGGACCTGCAGCTGGAACTGGAGGAAGGGCTGTTGCTGACCGTTCTGCACCCCGGCCCCTCCCTGCTGACCGGAACCGGGGCGGACCGGGACAACAACTCGGTGGTGGTCCGGCTGGACCACGGATCGGTCTGCATCCTGCTGACAGGGGACGTACGGGAAGCGGGGCAGGGGGCGATGATGAAGATGGGGGCGTGGCTGCGCTGCAACGTCCTCAAAGCGCCGCACCATGGGGGAACCCTCGCCCTGACCGACCGCTTTCTGGCCGCGGTGGGGCCGGAAGTGGTGGTCGTTCCGGCCGGAGACCTGTCCCCTCCCTGGCATCGGACCGCCGACCGGCGTCTGAAAGAGGAGGCGGTCTACCGGATAGCGGAGCGGGGCTTTGTGGAAGTGGTCAGCGACGGGACTCGGTACCGGGTGGAGACGGGGAGGTAGAGGGGCCTTCCAGGTCCTGCTTCCGGAGCCGGTAGAGAATCTCCTCCAGCATCTTTCGGTTCATCTGGATGAGGTCCGCCACCAGGCCGATGAGGCAGACCTGAAAGCCCACGATGGTCAGGATGGCGGCCAGGATGAGCGACTGGACGTGTCCGCTGCCCCGCCCCTGGAGGAAGAAGTACAGGAATCGCGCCCCCAGAGCGACTCCTCCGGCGATCATCACTCCGCCCATCGTCATAAACACCCGCAGCGGGCGGTACATCGTGTAGAAGCGCAGGATGGTGACGGCGGAGAGGGCGATGAAGGAGGGGATGCTGCGGATCAGGCGCGAGGGGCGGGTCTGGGGATTGGTACGGATGGGGACATAGACAACCGTCAGACGACGCGCGCCGGCCTGGATGAGGGTTTCCAGAGTGTAGGTGTATTCGCCCAGGACGGTGAGCCGGAGGGCCGCTTCGCGGCTCATTGCCCGGAAGCCGCTGGTGGCGTCGGGGATGGGGATACCGGCGGCGCGCGTCACCACCCAACTCCCCCATTTCTGGAGCAGTCGCTTGATCGGTGAGAAGTGCTCCAGGGCTGCTACCCCGCGGTCGCCCACCACGATGTCGGCCCGGCCTTCCAGGATGGGCTGGATCAGGCGGGCGATGTCCTCCCCCCGGTACTGGTTATCCGCGTCGGTGTTGACGATGATATCGGCCCCGGCCCGCAGCGCCGCCTCCAGCCCGGTCATAAAAGCCGTAGCCAGCCCCTGATGCTCCTTCAGGCGGACGATGTGATGGACACCCGCCTCCCGCGCCACCTCGGCGGTACGGTCGGTGGAGCCATCGTCCACCACCAGAACCTCTATGCGGTCTATCCCCGGCAGATCGCGCGGGAGATCGCGCAGGGTCTGGGGGAGCATAGCCTCTTCGTTATAGCAGGGAATCTGAACGATCAGTTTCACCGACGGGTCCTTGCCGGAATCTCCCGGTTCCGGGGCTCTGGTCTGAAAACAAACTGCGGTTCGGCTCGTGGGTGGTCACTCCGATAGGTAGTGATAAACCTGATCGTCCAATTCTATGCCGGTTTCATTTGCCCCTCCCTCTTACCCCCTCCCCGTTGAGGGCGGACGGATCGTCCGCCCCTACAACCCCACGGGGAGGGGGGAGAAATGGGGTTTTGCGGGGCGGCGGCTTCGCCGCCGCCCCGCAAAACCCCTCTCTATCCCCCCTCTCCCCCGCCCGCA
>CAKZOY010000103.1 GCA_937138275.1 uncultured Chloroflexota bacterium | reverse complement strand
TCCGAAACCCGAATTCCGAAAACCTGTTCAAGGAGGTACGAATGCGCAAACGTCGTTGGCTCTGGGTCGTTATCGCTCTTGTTGTGGTTGCCGGTCTTGTCGGGGGATTCTTCCTCTGGCGCCGGTCATCCGCCACAGCCAATGCCGCCGGGGTCCGTATGACCGCTGTGCAGCGGGACGTCTTACAGGTCACCGTAAGCGCCAGCGGTTCCCTGGAACCGATCCGCCAGATAAACCTCAGTTTTGAGGTCGCTGGCAAAGTGGCCGAGGTGCTGGTGGACATCGGGGATACGGTGAAGGCCGGACAGGTACTGGCCCGCCTGGATACGTCCGACCTGGAACTGAGTGTGCGTCAGGCGGAACTGGCCCTCAAGTCCGCTCAGGTCCAACTGGACAGCCTGAAGTCACCGACGACCGAAGAGATCAAGTCCGCCGAAGCGGCCTACTACAGTGCCCTGGCCCAGTACCAGAGCCTCAAGAATTCCCCTTCTGAAGAGACTCTTACGGCGGCCAAAATCCAGTTGGAGCAGGCGCGTATTGCGCTGGAGCAGGCTCGGGCGGCGTATGACCGGGTCTCCTGGCGGCCGGATATCGGCGCACTTCCCCAATCTCAGCAATTGCAGGAGGCGACGCTGAACTACGAACTTGTCCTGGCCCAATACAACGAGGCGATTAAAGGGCCGTCCCAGGCGGAACTGGCTGCCGCATGGCGAAACGTAGAGAGCGCCAAAGCGAAACTGGATAGCCTGAAGAGCGGCCCGACGGCAGCGGAACTCACCTCTGCCGAGGTCGCGGTAGAACAGGCGCAGATCAACCTGGATACCGCTCGGCGCAACCTGGAGCGCGCTGTCCTGAAAGCCCCCTTTGACGGCATCGTCGCAGCGATGAATCTGGTCGTCGGCGAGGAGGCCGTCTCCCCAGCCATTACCCTGATAGACCCTTCTCGCTTCCGTATCACCGTCAACGTGGACGAAATGGACGTGGGCCAACTGACGCCCGGTATGCCCGTGGATGTCACGGTAGACGCCCTGCCGGATGTGCAATTGACCGGGACGGTGGAGCGCATCGGCGTGGCGGCTTCCTCTACCGGCGGCGCCGTCTATTACCCCGTCGTCATCACGCTGGACTCGACAGACGCCCCATTGCGGGCCGATATGTCGGCCAATGTCAGTATCCGGGTGCAGGAACTGACCGATCAGTTGCTCATCCCCACCTGGGCTATCCTGACCGATCCGGTCACCAGCCGGCCCTACGTCATCCGGCGGACGGTCAGCGGGGAGGAGCGGGTGAATATCCAGGTGGGGACCCGGTACGGGGGATATGCCCAGGTGCTCTCCGGCCTCTCCGAAGGGGATGTCCTGATCGTCCCCAATGCAGGGAGCACCTCCACCAGCACGGGGTTCGGGGCGATGCGGTTCCTGTTCGGCGGACCGACGGGTGGGATGCCGCCGGGTGAGATACCGCGCGGGGAGCGGCCCCCCAGCGCTCCCTCTGGGGGCACCGGCGGAAGTTCCTCGCCGTAGGGAGGCATCTATGACCGTAACGCTCATCCGTCTGGAAGAGGTCACCAAAGTCTATCGGATGGGGAAGGTGGAAGTGCCCGCGCTGCGCGGGGTCTCTCTGACCATCCGTCCCGGGGAGATGGTCGCCATTATGGGACCTTCCGGCTCCGGCAAGTCCACCCTGATGAACATCATCGGCTGCCTGGATCAGCCCACCTCCGGCACGTACTGGCTGGACGGACAGGAGGTGGAGCAACTGGACGATGACCAGTTGGCCGCTATCCGCAACCGGCGCATCGGCTTTGTCTTTCAGACCTTCAACCTACTGGGGCGGACGACGGCGCTGGAGAATGTAGCGCTTCCGCTTCTTTATGCGGGGGTAGGCCGGGCGGAGCGGCTGCGGCGGGCCCGGGAGGCGCTGGAGATGGTGGGGTTGGGCGACCGTCTCCACCACGGGCCGACGGAACTTTCCGGTGGGGAGCAGCAGCGGGTGGCGATCGCGCGGGCGCTGGTCAACCGGCCGTCCCTGATATTGGCCGACGAGCCGACGGGGAACCTGGATAGCAGGGCCGGGCGGGAGGTCATGGCGGTCCTGCAGCAACTGAACTGGGAGCACGGCATCACCGTGGTGCTGGTGACTCACGACCCGACGATTGCCCGGCATGCCGGACGGATTGTCTACATCCAGGACGGTCAAGTGGTCAATGAAGAGCAGGTGATGAGCCCTCTGGTCGCACGGGGAGAGGAGGTGGGCGGATGAACGTTCTGGAGAGTCTGCGAACCGCATGGCGGGCGCTGAGCGCCAATAAACTGCGCTCGGCGCTGACGATGCTGGGCATCGTGATCGGCGTGGCCGCGGTCATCGCTCTGGTCGGGGTGGGGCAGGGGGTTCAGGCCTCGGTGACCGAACAACTGCGGGGGATGGGCACGAATCTGCTGGTGGTCTACGCCGGGCGGGTCGGTGCGAGCGGGTTTCGCCCTCTGACGATGGGGGATGCCGAGGCGCTCTCGGACCCGTACCGCCTGCCGGATGTGGCGGCTGTCGCCCCGGAAGTGAGCCAGTCGGTGACGGCGGTCGCCGGTGGAACGGAAGCCACTACCCAGGTCCAGGGGGTCACGCCGGAGTATCTGTCGGTGCGCAACTGGCAGGTGGCGGTGGGGGAGTTTATCCGCCAGGAGCATCTGGAGGAACGGGCGCGCGTCGCGGTGCTGGGAAGCGCCATCGCCGAGACCCTCTTCCCCGATAACCCTCTGCCGATCGGCGAGACGGTCCGCCTCAACGGTGTGCCCTTTGAGGTGATCGGGGTGATGGCGGAGAAGGGCGGTTCGTTATCCAATCAGGATAACGCGGTCTTCGTCCCGCTGACGACCGCGCAGGGCAGGCTCTTCTCGCTCCGTGCGCCCAATGGGGAGTACACTCTCTCTTCCATCTCCGTGCAGGCGGTGAGCGAGGAGCGGATGGAGGCCGCCACAGAGGAGATTCGGGCGGTTCTGCGGGAACGCCACCGGCTGGCCGAAGAGGACGAGGATGACTTCAACATTCTCAGTCAGGCCGACCTTATCCAGAGTTTCAGCGACATCACGGGCGTCCTGACGACCTTTCTGGGGGCGATCGCCGGAATCAGTCTGGTCGTGGGCGGGATCGGGATTATGAACATCATGCTGGTCTCGGTGACGGAGCGGACGCGGGAGATCGGCCTGCGGAAGGCGGTGGGCGCGCGCCGCCGGGACATCCTGGTACAGTTTCTGATGGAGGCCGTGACCCTGGCCCTGGTCGGGGGCATTCTGGGCATTGGCATTGGGGCTGTCGGTGGGAAACTGGTCTCCACGCTGATGGAGAACGTCCGGTCGGTGGTTACCCTGCAGTCGGTGTTGCTGGCGACGGGGGTCTCGGCTGTGGTGGGGCTGGCTTCAGGGCTGTACCCGGCATGGCGGGCGTCGCGGCTGAATCCGATAGAGGCGCTGAGGTATGAGTAAGGATACAAGTAGCAAGTAGACAAGGGGGAGGGGGGCGGCGGCGGAGCCGCCGCCCCCTCCTTCTGCTCATCGGAGGCCCGTCTCCAGGCGGGCGATGACCAGCCGCTGAATCTCGCTGGTGCCCTCGTAGATTTCCGTGACTTTGGCATCCCGGAAGTAGCGCTCAATGGGCAGTTCTTTGCTGTAGCCCATCCCGCCATGGATCTGGATCGCCTCTTTGGTCACCCAGGTGGCGGTCTCCGAGGCGAAGAGTTTGGCTATAGAGGCCTCTAAGGTGTAGCGGCGGCCGGTCTTCTTGAACTCTTCCTTCGCCAGCGCGGCCTGGTAGATGAGCAGACGGCTGGCCTCAATGCGGCATTTCATATCGGCGATCTTCTGCTGGATCATCTCAAACTGGCCGATGGGCTGGCCGAAGGCGTACCGCTCCCGCGCGTACTGGACGGAGGCCTCGTAGGCCGCCTCGGCGATGCCCAGTGCCTGCGCGGCGATGCCGATGCGTCCGGCGTCCAGCACCGCCATTGCGATTTTGAAACCCTCCCCTTCTTCTCCCAGCCGGTTCTCGGCCGGACAGCGGTAGTCCTCAAAGTGAATCTCGCTGGTGGCCGAGGCGCGGATGCCCAGTTTCGGCTCCGTCTTGCCCCGATGGAAGCCCGGCAGGTCGGTATCAATGATGAACGCCGTCACCCCGCGGTAGCGCGGCCGGGCATGGGGGTCGGTCTGGGCGAAGAGGACGATGTACTTCGCCACCGGCGCGCTGGTGATCCAGGACTTGGTACCGTTGATGGTGTAGTAGGAGCCGTCGGGGGAGCGGACGGCGGTGACGCGGATGTTGCCCGCGTCGGAGCCGGACTGGGGCTCCGTCAGGGCGTAGGCGCCGATGGCTTCCCCGCTGGCGACGGCCCGCAGGAACTTCTGTTTCTGCTCCTCGGTGCCGTAATGGAGGATGCCGTAGCAGTAGAGGGAGTTGCAGACGGACATAATGACGCCGTGGGAGGCGTCCACTTTGGAGATTTCCTCCAGCGCCAGGACGTAGGCGAGGGTGTCCAGCCCCTGCCCGCCGTACTCTTCCGGCACCTCAATGCCCATGAAGCCCATCGCGCCCATCTTGCGCACCGTCTCGTAGGGGAACTCCCCGGTCTCGTCGTAGTGCGCCGCAATTGGCGCGATCTCCTTCTGGGCGAAGTCCCGCGCCATATCCCGGATCATGCGGTGTTCGTCGCTGAGTCGCAGGTCCATCAGGTCCTCCTCATGTTGAGATTGTAGAGTACATTGGAAATATCCCAAGTTCTCTTTGGGATAAGTTTTGGGATAAACGGCGCCCTTTGCCCTTGACAAATCCGGGCGATCCCAGTATAATATAGATGCAATGCGGGGTAGAGCAGTGGTAGCTCGTCAGGCTCATAACCTGAAGGTCGCAGGTTCGAATCCTGCCCCCGCGACCTGAGCCGCAGACGCCCGTCTGCGGCTTTTCTGTTTGCCCCAAGTATATCCCAATCTCACCTCCCGTCAAATCACCGTTGACATTATCCCCTTTTCGTTGTATACTATAACCATTCCCCTACCCGGTCTGGTCAAGAAAGGTATTGCGCGCGTTTGTGAATGGAAGATGTTCGGCGATGCTGACGAGGGGCTGGAACTTAAGAATGAGTTAGCC
>CAKZOY010000102.1 GCA_937138275.1 uncultured Chloroflexota bacterium | reverse complement strand
GCCGCCGCCCGCAAACCCCGCTTTCTCCCCCTCTCCCCCTGCCCGTCAGGGCATAGGGGGAGAGGGGGCAAGGGGGGTGAGGGGGCGTCTCTGATGTGGGCCCAACGATAGCAAGGAAGGGACAAAATCACCCCTCGCCGGAATCACCACCCTGTCGTGAATACCCACAAATTCACCGTTGACTAACCACTACCAGGTGCCCATCGGGATGTAGTCCTGCAGGATAGAACCGCCGATGAACTCCCGCAGGATGGAGTTATCGGCCACCATATCGGGCGGGCAGGGGATGAACCATTCCAGGAAGGTCAGCAATCGCTTCGCCTCTACCCGGCGGGGGCTTTGGGGGGCAATCTGGAGCAGCAGGGGCTCCACCAGCGGCTTGAGCACCGCCAGTTCGTAGACCAGCGCCGAGTTAAACATCACATCGGCGTTCTCCTGGTAGGGAAAGATGTGCCGTTTCTCCCCCCGACGCACGCTCTCCCAGTGGTCCAGGGTCTGTTCCGCGGTATACCCTCGCTCCCGCGCATCCCGGACAATCCTCCGGATCAGGCGGGTGTCTGTGGTGGGCACCCGGTTGTGCCGGTCAATGTTCAGTTGGGTCAGCGCCGAGACGTAGATGCGGAAAATGCGTTCTGGAGGGACCATCGGCACCAAATTGGGGTTCAGTCCATGAATCCCCTCCACAAGGATCACATGGTCGGGGGTCAATTGCACTGTTGGCCCCTTCTGACGCGTCCCAGTATGGAAATCAAAGCGGGGCAGGGTGACCTCCTGTCCTTCCATCAATGCCAGGAGTTGCCGGTTGAAGAGGGGGAGGTCCAGCGCCTCCAGGGCCTCAAAATCGTATTGCCCGGTCTCGTCTCGCGGCGTCTGTTCGCGGTTGACGAAATAATCGTCCAGCGCGATCGGGAAAGGCTGGACGCCATGGGCCAGCAACTGGACTGCCAGCCGCTTGGAGAAGGTGGTCTTGCCGGAAGCAGAGGGACCGGCGATGAGCACCAGGCGGATTCGGTCGTGCTGTTCTGCGATGTCGTGGGCGATCTGGGCGATGCGCTCCTCATGCAGCGCTTCGGAGACCAGAATGATCTCTCGCATCCGCCCTTTCTCAATGGCATCGTTGAGACTTCCGACGTCCTCCACTCCCAGCAGCGAGAGCCATTTTCCGTATTCCTGGAAGACGGCGCTCAGCCGGGGGTATTCCACATAGGGGAGCAGTTCCGTCGGGCGATGGCGGCGGGGGTATTGCAGGACGAATCCCGGCGGCGACGGGTAAAGGGCGAAATACTTCAGGTACCCGGTGGAAGGGACCATATAGCCGTGGAAATAGTCGCGGTAATTCCGCAGACGGTAAAGGATCAGGTAATCCTTCCGGCGGCGGGAGAACAGCCGGACCTTGTCCTCCTGCCCCCGTTCCCGGAAGAGGGTCAGGGCGTCCTCAATGGGCACCCGTTCTTTTTCTATCGGGGCGTCCTCGTCCACGATGCGCCGCATATGCGCTTCTACCGTCCGCAGTTCCTCGGCGGAGAAGGGCTCCCGACCCCGCGCCCGGCAGAAGAAGCCCCCGAAGGGAACGGAATAGTCCACTACCACCTGAACGTTCGGGAAAAGTTCGGAGATCGCTGTGACCAGCAGGAAAGAAAGGGAGCGCCGGTAGATGCGCACTCCGTCGGAATCGGAGAGAAATACGGGGGCGACCTGAGCATCCCGCGAGAGCGGATAGGTCAGTTCCCGCAGGTCCCCATCCACCAGCGCGGCAATGATGGGTACGGGATGGTCCGGGTAGGCCACCCGCATATACGCCTCCAGCGGCGTACAGCGCGGGGCTTCAAACACCCGCCCATCGGGAAAGGTCGCCTGGGCGGTCTGGCGCGGTAGAGTGGGACGAACTAAATTGTCCATTCCGGTTCCCTGTGTATAGTGTATCCGGTGATGAGTATAGCAGGGAAATAACTTCTGTCAATCCCATACCTGGAGTTTCGCTTATGCAGCAATTCGCCCTGTGTGGGAAAGGGATGGGGGTGTGGGTTTGTGGGGGCGGCTTCGCCGCCCCCACAAATCTACTTTATTCTTTTCACGGGCGCGTTGCCCCCGAAAGGGATTTGCTGCGCAAGCCCCTGGCGTTGCCCCGATTGCCGATCAGAGATTCTGGGTTATAATTCCTTATGGAGATTCATCCTGGCAAGGAGCAGGGGATGGAAATCGTCTGGTATGGACTGAATTGTTTCCGGCTGACGGAGCGGGGGATGGCTACCGTGGTCACCGACCCGTACGGCCCGGAGGTCGGGCTGAACCCGCCCCGCCCCAAAGCGGACATTGTGACCATCAGCCGCAGCGTCCCGGAGTGCAACGCCGTTCGCTCCGTGCGCGGCCCGTTCCGGGTGCTGGATACCCCTGGCGAGTACGAAATCGGCGGCGTCTTCATCACCGCCATCGCGGCGTACGCCGACAAGAAAAAGGGTGCCCTGAACACCATCTTCCACTTTGACTACGACGGCCTGACCGTCTGCCATCTCGGTCACCTGGGCCAGGTGCCGACTCAATCCCAGGTGGAAGCATTGGGACCGGTGAACATCCTGCTCATTCCCGTCGGGGGAGATGGCGGGCTCACTCCCGCCGAGGCTTCGGAGGTCATCAGCCTGATAGAGCCTTCTATCGTCATCCCGATGTGGTACAAAATCCCCGGCCTGACCCTCTCGCTGGGTACTCTGAACCGCTTCCTGAAGCAGATGGGGGTAGAGAAGGCGGAACCCCAGGATTCCCTGAAAATCGGTAGAGGGAACCTGCCGGAGGAGACGGAGATCGTTGTACTGGCGCCCAAACTGGAGTAGGACCATCCAGGTATAAGGAGGGGTACTATTCAGCCCAGCGGTTGAAACCGCGGGCTGAAAGGGCGCTTTGCGTCGGGCAACCGCGCAGGCGGTCGCCGGAAAGCGTCCATGAAGACGCCCGGCTGAAAGCCCCCCCAGGGGTGATTTTAATCGCCAGGGCTGAATAATCGCTAAGGAGGGAAGAATAAGGAGGGAAGAATGACCCCGGAAGAACTGGTTCAACGACTGCACTGGTTAGGGCACGACAGTTTCCGGCTGGACGGCCCCCCTGTCATCTACTTTGACCCGTGGCAACTGAGCGGGAAACCACCGGTGGCGGACCTGATTCTGGTGAGCCACGAGCACTTTGACCACTGCTCGCCGGACGATGTGGCGAAAATCCGCGGGCCCCATACCGTCATCCTGGCGGGCGGCAACGCGGCGAAGCAACTGAAGGACGCCCGCGCCGTCCGTCCTGGCGACCGCCTCACGGCGGCGGGGGTGGAGGTGGAGGTAGTCCCGGCCTACAACGTCAACAAGTTCCGCGCCCCCGGCATACCCTTCCACCCCAAAAACGCCGGGCATGTCGGCTACGTGGTCGCCGTGGAGGGGGTACGGGTCTACTTTGCCGGTGATACCGACGCCATCCCCGAAATGGCCCAGATCGCCTGCGATGTGGCCCTGCTGCCGGTCAGCGGCACGTATGTGATGACGTTGGAGGAGGCCGTGGAGGCGGCCCGAACCCTTTCCCCGCAGATCGTCGTCCCGATGCACTACGGGGCCGGTATCGGCACCCCCCAGGACGGTCAGCGGTTCGCCGCGCTGCATTCGGGCCGCACCGTAGTCCTCACACCAGGAGGAAGCAAATGACCCATCCTCCAGAGGACCGAACCATCCCTTCCGTCGGGGAGGCCGTCCCTGCGGCCGAACCCCGCCGCAAACGACGCCGCCGGGGGCAGGTCACCGTCTTCCCGAACTGGTGCAAGGGGTGCGGGTTATGCGTGGCCTTTTGCCCGCTGAAGGTGCTGGAGCAGACCGAAGATGGACGGGTCATCATCGCCCGGCCTGATCGGTGTACCGCCTGCGGCTGGTGCGAGTTACATTGTCCGGATTTCGCCATTTTCGTCAGCGAAGTGGAGGGAGAGGAATGAGCGCCGTATTGATGCAAGGCGACGAGGCCTGCGCGGAGGGCGCGATCGCTGCCGGATGTACATTCTTCGCCGGATACCCCATCACCCCGGCCACCGAGATCGCCGAGCATATGGCCCGGAGGCTCCCCCAGGTGGGGGGCGTCTTCATTCAAATGGAAGACGAAATCGCCTCCATCTCGGCGGTGATTGGCGCGGCGGTCGGCGGGGCCAAAGCGATGACCGCCACCTCCGGCCCCGGCTTCAGCCTGATGCAGGAGAATATCGGCTACGCGGCGATGGCCGAAATCCCCTGCGTCATCGTGGACGTCCAGCGGCTGGGGCCCTCCACCGGTCGGCCCACCAGCCCATCTCAGGGAGATGTGATGCAGGCCCGCTGGGGCACTCACGGCGACCATCCCATCATTGCGCTTTCCCCGGCATCGGTGCGAGAAGCGTTTGACCTGACGGTGGCCGCGTTCAACTTCGCCGCGAGGTACCGCACGCCGGTCATCCTGCTGATGGACGAAGTGATCGGACATATGCGGGAGGGGGTGGAACTTCCGGACCCCAGCACGATCGTGCGAGTGGAGCCGGAGGAGACGCTGGTTCCGCCGGAGTGGTACAAACCCTACGAAAACCTGCCTTCGGATATCCCGCCTCTGATCCCCTTCGGGCGCGGGTACCGCTACCACATCACCGGCCTGCACCACGACGAGCGGGGCTATCCGACGGAACGGCTGGATGAGATTATCCCCTGGCTGGAGCGGATCTTCCGCAAAATCCAGCGCAATCTCTCCGACATTCTGCTCTACGAAGAGGACGGGGCCGAGGGCGCGCGGACGCTGGTTATCGCCTACGGCGCGACGGCCCGGTCGGCCCGCCATGCGGTGAAGATCGCCCGCCAGCGCGGCCGCAAGGTGGGCTTGCTGCAACTGAAGACCATCTGGCCCTTCCCGGAGGAGGTGGTGGAACTGGCGGCCCGCAAGGCGCATCGGGTCATCGTCCCGGAACTGAACCTGGGACAACTGGCGCTGGAGGTGGAGCGGGTGGTCGGACGCGAGCGGGTACGGCGGGTCAACCGGGCCGACGGCGAGATGATCAAGCCCGCCGACATCCTGGCCGCAATGTCCTGACCCCCTACCCACTACCGACTACCCACTACCCACTACCGACTACCCACTACCGACTACCGACTA
>CAKZOY010000101.1 GCA_937138275.1 uncultured Chloroflexota bacterium | reverse complement strand
GTGGCGGCTCTGTGGGCTGGAGCGGGGGGGAATAAACTCTCTGCGCCCCCATTCCACCGAACCCAAAAGCAACCACCAGCAACACAACCCATCCGACATAAAAGCTCCGTATTATAGAATTCATTGCGCCTCCTTTGCAGACAACCATGCCCTAACGGTTTCGCAGAACCAGGGGCAAGAAAATGCGGTAAGGATCTACCGTCAGTGTGCCACCGTCGTAGATGTTGTTCGCTTCTATTGCCTCACGGATCAACCCAAACGGTTGTCCCCAGGGAGGAGACGCTCTCCAGGAAACATCCACCTGGGCGTAGATATGGAACGTATCCCGTGGAAGAGTCACGGGAAATACCAGCGTTCGCTCCTCGTCCGCTGCAAGATTTGTGGACCACTTGAGATACTCATGCCGGGGGGAATTGCAGGCGTCATCCACACACCAGCCGCCCAGATGGTCAAAGACATCGCTCGGAGGGCCTGCCGGGATAAACCCGCTCCCTTTAGCATAGAGTTCCACCAAAAATAGCCAATAGGGGGCATTTCCATCCCAGCGCTGGTAGACTCCCTCGGTGCCCTGATTGCGGATGGTCACGTAGAAGGTGACCGGACGTCCGGGGGAGGGATTGACCGGTTCCCAGCGGAGATTCGTCACGACCAGATCGGGGCCGCGCAGGATGTCTATATCCACGGCCCGGTTGTTGGCCCGGTTCTCCTCTATCACCGGCCCGGCCGTCCGGTATTCCACCTCGGCGGTGGCGCTGATGGTCATATAGTCCGGCGGGATGCCCGTGCCCACCTCCGCGTACAGCGGAGCAGAGAAGACCTCCTCCGCCGCCAGGACGCCCACCGGATACGTCCATATGCCAGGAGCGACTTCCGCCCATCCCTCGCCGGTAATGGTCAGATAGTCCGACGGCTCCAGAGTCACTGTGACCACGGTGTCCTCTATGGAGACTCCTGCACCGTTGGCGTTGGTGACCATCACAGTATAGGTCAGGAGGTCTCCCTCCGCGACCCCCAGACGGTCATCATCCACAGAGACCTGCACATCCAGGCGGGGGATTTCGGTGACGTTCAGCGGGGCCAGTTGCGAAAGCGGCGGAAGGGCGCGGCCATCCACGACGGTGTCCAGGCGGTTGTAGTACGTGCCGCTGCGGGCCAGGTAGTCCACCTCCGCCACAAATTGCAGGGTCACCGTCTGCCGCGCCCCCACCTGAATGTTGTCCCAGACCAGCGGCGAAGTGGTCGCCGGATTTTGGGTAGGCGGCAGGACCGAGATGAAGGTCACCGACGGCGGGAGGGTATCCGTCAGGCGGACAGTACGGGCCAGCGCCTCGTCCTCATTGTAGAGGTAGATGGTGTAAGTGACCCGCTCTCCGGCCATCACGCTCTCCGGGTTGACCACTTTGGTCCGCTCCACCGTGGGGACACCCTGGACATAGACGGGGGCCGTCTCGCCAGTATCCGGCACCACGACCGGATCATACGGCGAAACGGCCTTTTCGGCCGAACCGGTGACGCGGTTGTAATAGAAACCGCGCGGGAGTTGGGAATCGGTGCGGGCGCGGAAACTCATGATAACCTGCGCGCCTTTGGCGATATTCCCGGAGAATGCCCAGACCAGCGGCGAGGTCATCACCGGTGTGGGCCCGGCCAGCATCCCCGCGTAGGTGAAGCCGGCCGGCAGCGTGTCGGTCAGGCGAACGTTGCGGATGGCGGTCTCAGAACCGTTGTAGAACGTGATGGTGTACACCACCGTCTCCCCGGCTACCGTTCGCGTCGGCTCTACCGTCTTGAAGAGGCCGATCCCCGAAGCGACGTACAATTTCACTTTGTCCTCATAATTGGAGGTTCGGGTGATATACGTGGTGGGATGAAACCCATTCACCATGTTGTACCAGTATCCCACCAGAGTAAAGGTACGAACCTGGAACCTGATGGTCACCTTGGCCTGCGATGTTCCCTTTGGTCCAAGGTCCACCTCCCAGACGGGGGGAGAGGTGCTGATCGGGGAGGGGCCGCTGACATGCTGGACGTACTGGAATCCCAGCGGGAGCGTATCGGTGATACGCACCCGGCTCAGCGGCGCGCCGGTCTGGTTCTCCACATCCAGGATGTACTCTACCAGTCCGTAAGGGCCGACTGAGGTAGGGTCGGGCCTTTTGGTTAACACGACCCCAGGCTGCACCGGTAGCGTTGCTCTGCTCCTGGGAATGCAGATGTCCGGCCGGGGGTAAGACTTTGCCCAGGCGTTGTGGGTGGAATCCACCTGCTGGAACGGGGCCCGAATGAGGAAACGGATGGCAGCGGTTCCCTGTGCAGGAACGGTGATGTTGGTCCAGGTGTAATACTGACCGGAGGAGATCGGCGGGGACGTTCCGGGCAACGCTCCCAGATAGGCGAAACCGACGGGCAACTGGTAGGTCACCGTCACGCCGGAGACCTCTTGAGGGGGATTCCGAAGGTTGTTGGTCAGCCAGAGGGTCACCGTCACCGGATGGCTGAAACCAGCCGGGTTGGGATAGAACTCCTGGCCCAGGGAGATGTGAGGAAGGATAAAGACCGGTGCGACTTTCTCCCGGTTGAACCAAAGCATATCTGGAGAAACGGTGTGAACGCCGAAGCGTCCCTTTTCCTGATAGATCGTCTGCTTGCCGGGATCGCCCAGATTGTCGCACCAGGCGGTACCGGCCCCTTCGCCCACGACGGTTACCGAGAAACTGTGCCGCCAGT
>CAKZOY010000100.1 GCA_937138275.1 uncultured Chloroflexota bacterium | reverse complement strand
AGTTTGTCATTATAATTTAGAATCTGCCATTGTCAATCTATTCAGTCCTCCGCCGGAAGGTGAACCCTCCGGTAGGGGCGACTTTGAAAGTTGCCCCTACATAACCCTACTTCGCAGGCTGGAACGCCACTCCGCTGCGCTTCGGGGTGGGTTGGAAACCCACCCCTCCCACGAACAGCCCCGGTGTAGGGGGTGGGTTTCAAACCCGCCCCTACAGCCGACGGTTTCGCGTCGGGCTCAAGGCGGCTTGGCCGCTTAAGTTGACGCGTATGCCCCCAATACCCAATACCCAGCACCCAGTACCCGCCATCCAACCTACCAACTCGCGTCCGCGGGCATCCCCGGCTTGAGGGCCCGGTCGGGGTTGGGGATAACCACTTTGACCGCAAAGACCATGCTGGCCCGCTCCTCGGCGGTCTGGATGTTGCGGGGGGTGAATTCCGCCTCGCTGGCGATAGAGGCCACCTCCCCGATGAAAACCCGATCGGGGAAGGAGTCCACCCGTACTTCCACCCGCTGTCCGACCTGCACCTGGCCCAGGCGGGTTACAGGGACGTAGATGGTCAGCGTCACCCGCTCCAGGTCGGCCAGGGTGATGATGGGGGCACCGGGGACGGCCAGTTCCCCCACATGCCCGACGACCTCCACCACCTGCCCGCCGACGGGCGCGGCGAGGGTCAGTTTCGCCAGCACGGTCCGGGCGCTCTCCAGTTGGGCCTCCGCCTGGCGGACCTGCGCCTCCAGCGCGGCGATCTCCTCGGCGGTAGCGCCGGCCTCCAACCCTTCCAGGTACGCGCGGGCCTGGGCGACAGCCGCCTCCGCCGCCCGGTACTGCGCCTCCGCCGTGTCCACTTGAGCCTGCAGCGACTGGGGGTTCTTCCGCATCCGGTAAAGAAGGCCCAGCGCTTCCCGCGCTCCGTCGTAGGCAGCCCCGGCGGAGTTGACGCCCGCCCACGCCTTCCAGTAGGCATAAATGATGCTGTGGACCTCCGGCGATAGGAGCGGGCGGAGAGGCTCCGGGATGCTCTCCCACTGGTCCATCGCTGCCCGGTACTGGTTGTAGCCCATTTCGGCCAAATCTTTCAGGGCGACGGCCTGGTTCAGGCTCGCCTCGGTCATCTCAACCTGTGCCTCCAGTTGGGCGATGCGGGCCTGGAGTTCCTGGGGGTTAGAGAGGATTGCCCGCGCGTCCTGCCAGGCCTGGTAGGCGCCGTCGCGGGTGGCCTCGGCCTGGGCCAGGAGCGCCCGGGCGCGGCGGACCTCTTCGGGACGGGTGCCGGCCCGCGCGCGGGCCAGTTGTGCCCGCGCGACCTCCACCGCGGCCTGGGCCACCTCCACCTGGGCCCGGGCAATGCGGTCGTCTATGCGGACCAGCACCTGCCCCGCTTCCACGGTGTCCCCCTCCGCTACGACGATCTCCGTGATGCGCCCGCCGACCTCCGCGGCGATCGCCACTTCTTCGGCCTCAATGAAGCCCGAGGCGGTAAAGGGGCCCGCCGTCCGGGACGCTGCGCCGAGGCGGGCCAGTACCGCTTCCCGCGCCGCGGGCCAGAGGACCACGGTCAGCGCGGCCGCCACGAGCAGAAGGAGCGGAATAATGACCAACCTGCGCCGATTTCGCATTTTGTCCTCCAGTAACCACCAGGACACAAAGACACAAAGAGTTAAAAAAATTAGTGTCTTTGTGGTGAATTCCTCACCCCCGATTCTGACGCACGCGGGAGATGAAGACGTCCTCCAGGGAAGGGAGAATCCAGTCCACAGAATGGACGGTAACCCCCTCTGCCGTCAACCGTTCCCGGATCAGGGCCCGGCCGGCCTCCAGATCGTCCGTCACCACGTGGATGAGGGAGCCGTAAAGGGCGACCTCCACAAAATGCCCCGTTTCCTGCAGAAGACGGACGGCGCGCTGGGGGTTGGAGCAGTCCACCTCCAGCACTTTCCCCTGCATCTGGGTCTGTTTGATCACCTCCGGCGACCCCTGGGCGACGATTTGTCCCCCGTAGATGAATGCCAGTTGGTGGCAATGCTCCGCCTCGTCCATGTAGTGAGTGGTGACGAAAATGGTCGTTCCCGCGGTGGCGAGATCGTAGAGCAGGTCCCAGAAGGCGCGGCGGGAGATGGGGTCCACCCCGGCCGTCGGCTCGTCCAGAAAGAGCATCTGGGGCTCGTGGAGGATGGCCGCGCCCAGGGCCAGCCGCTGCTTCCAGCCGCCGGAGAGGTTACGGGTCAGTTCCCGCTCCCGCCCCTCCAGCCCGGCCATTCGGATGACGAACCGCTTGCGCTCCCGCAGCCGCTCCCCCCGCACTCCGTACGTCCGGCCGTAGAACTCCAGGTTCTCCTCCACCGTCAGGTCCTGGTACAGGCTGAAGCGCTGGGACATGTAGCCGACGCGCTTGCGGATTTCTTCCGACTGCCGGACGATGTCGTAGCCCAGGACGGTGGCGGTGCCGGACGTGGGGCGCAGAAGGCCCAGGAGCATGCGAATGGTCGTCGTCTTTCCGGCGCCGTTAGGCCCCAGGAAGCCGAAAATCTCCCCCCGCCGGACGCGGAAGGAGACCCCCTTCACCGCGGTGAAGTGGCCGAATTTTTTGACCAGGTTGACGGCCTCAACGGCGTAGTCGTCGTGCACTTTATCGCAATATGCTGATGGCGACATTCACTCCCACTGCTGCAATCAGCAGCCAGATCAAGACAATGACCAGCGCGGCGGCCCAACTCACCGGCCGACCTGCTGCCATCGCCTCGCGCGCTTTCTCCCGACTCTCCGCCCACACCTCCGGCGGGATCATCTTCAGCGCCAGCAGCACCCCCAGCGGGACCAGTACCAGGTCATCCAGGTAGCCCAGCACAGGGACGAAATCCGGGACCAGGTCTATCGGGCTAAAGGCGTATCCCACCACTGCGGCAGCAAAGAGCCGCGCGTACCACGGCGTGCGCGGGTCCCGGTAGGCCAGATACAGGGCATACGTTTCGGACCGCAATTCCCGCGCCCGTTTTCTCCAACCATCCAGCCAGCCCACTCTTCCTCCCCCCATTTTACGTTTTACGTTTTA
>CAKZOY010000099.1 GCA_937138275.1 uncultured Chloroflexota bacterium | reverse complement strand
TGAAACCCAGGGCGGGTTTGAAACCCACCCCTACTATACGAAACAGGAGGCGACTATGCCACCCTTCATCTCCGCCCAGTGCCCCCATTGCGGGAAACCGAACCGGTTTGACCGCGAAGAACTCCTCAAGTGCCCCGGCGAAGTGTACCGAGGGGCCACTCCGACCCTCGCCGAAGAAACGCACGAGGTCGCCGTCCACTGCCAGCACTGTCACCGCCCTTTCAAGGTCCGCGTCCCGATGGAGAGGAGGTCCCTATGAGCGACGAACCCGAAATCCCCGTCCCCTCTGCCCCGCTCTCCCCGGCCGACGAGAATCTGCTGGAGTATTTCCAGGACCTGGAACGGGCATCGCTGAAGACGCTGGAGGAGGCGGCCCGCCAGTTGATCACCCTGGTCACCGCCCTCCTGGGCCTCTTCTTCGGCGTGATGGCCTTCCGCGACGCCCCCGCCTATCTGGCCTCCACCGCCGTGCAGGCCCTGGGGGCCGCGGCCGTCGTCTTCTATGTGCTCACGCTCTTCCTGGCCTTGGACGTGGTGATGCCGCGCCGCTTTGAGCGGCCCGCCGCCGACCTGACCGCCATGCGCGCCGTCCTCCAGCGCCTCTTTGCGCGCAAGAGCCGCTCCCTGCGCGGGGCCCAGCTTGCCTTCGCCCTGGCGACCCTCTTCCTGCTGGCGCTCATCCTGGCATTGCTGTTCCGCGCGGGATAAAGACAAGAGCCGGCACCCAGCGATGCCGGTCCCTGGAAAGGAGACACCAATGCTCACCCTCCACCTCTCTATGCGCGGGAACAACGTCTATGTTGCAGTGAGCGGGGAAGAGAGCCACACCTTCCCCGTCGCCGACATCGCCATCGGAGCGGACCGGGCGCGGGAGTTCTTCCAGAACCCGTGCCCCTACGGGCAGCGCCTCCACAACGCCCTGTTTCCTGCCGGGTCCGCGGCCGCCGAGGCGCTCCGCGCCCTTCCGCCTGCCCCCCACTCCGAGGGCATCCTGGCCCTGCACCTGGAGACCCCCGACCTCTACGGGCCGCCCTGGGAGTATCTCCACGACGGGCGACGCTTTCTGGCAACCGACTACGCCTTCGTTCGCCTGGTATCGCCGGAGTTTCCCGTCGGCGGAGGGGACGACGGCCCCGAACGCCGCGCCCTCTTCTTCGTCCCCGCTGACCCCCTCCTCCAGCCAGACGGCACCCCCTCCCCCCACTACCTGGGCGTGGATACGGAGTGGGACGACCTGCGGAAAATCCTGGAAGAGACAGACCCACCCCTGGACGTCCACCGGATCGTCCCGCCGACGGTCCAGAGACTGAACAACGCACTGGTCGGCGTTCGCGGGGCGATCCTCCACTTCACCGGCCACGGGACGGCCGACGGACGGAATGCCTACCTGCTCTTTGAACAGCCCTCCGGCGCGGCCGACCCGGCGGAACCGTCCCGGCTGGCCCCGGCCTGGCGCGGCGCTATCTGGCTGGCCGTCCTCTCCGCCTGCCGCAGCGGGATGCCCGGAGAGAGCCTGGAGGCGAACCTGGCCGCGCTCCTCTGCGCCCAGTCCATCCCCTTCGCCCTGGGGATGCAGTTGAGCGTCCCGGACGTCACCGCCCGCCGCTTCACGGACGGGTTCTACCGGGCCCTCTTTCGGGGCGCGACGGTCCCGGAGGCCGCGCGCCAGGGGCGGCTGACCGTCCTCAACGACCCCGGCTTTCCCTCCGAACTGCGCCACCTCCTGCTGGGCATCCCCGTCCTCTACGCCGCCGCGCCGCTTCGCCCGGCCCGGATGTCCCCCGGGCAGGGTGTCCGGATGCCCCCGGATGAGCGGGCACGGCTGGACCTGGCGGGATTGCCGGTCCCGCAGACCGGTTTCTTCGGCCGCCAGCGGGAACTGGTCCGCATCGGCGAACTGCTGACCCGCGAGCGCCCCCGCCAGGGAGAAATCTATCCCCCGCTCACGGTCACCCTGCACGGGACAGGGGGCATCGGCAAGACGGCCCTGCTGCGCCGGGCCGCCGAGCGGTTCGCCTGGAACTTTGAGCGGGTCATCGCCCTCTCGCTGGAACCACTCCCCTCCCCGGCGGACGTCCTGGACCGCCTGGAGCGGGCGCTGGGGCTTCCTCCGGCGCCCGAACAACAAGAGGAAGAACGCTTCCAGCGCCTCACCGACGCCCTGCGCGACCGCCGCATCCTGCTGGCGCTGGACAACGTGGAGAGCCTGATCTACGCCCGCGACGGCGCCGATGAAGCGCAACGGCGCGCCAGCCGGGCCATCTACCGGTTCCTCTCCGACCTCCCCGTCCGGGGAGTGGCCCTGATGGCCTCCAGCCGGGAGTGCACCGGCCTGCCCGGGGAGCAACAGGTGAGCATATCGGGGCTGGAGGAGGCGGCGGGGGCGGAACTCTTCCGCTCCCGGATCAGCCGACGGAAAGGAGACCTCACACCAGAGGGATTGCAGACGCTCAGCCACCGGGTGGGAGGCCACCCGCTGGCCCTGCGGTTGCTGGCCTCCCGTTTTGACGAGGGGGCGGAATCCCTGGCGACCTTTACCGAACGCCTGGAGGAACTCCTCCCCGCCGCAGCCGACCTCTGGGACGACGAGAGCCGCCACGCCACCCTGGAGGCCTGCTTCCAGTTCTCCCTGCAGCCGCTGGAGCGGAACGCGCCGGAACTGGTGGAGGCGCTGGCCCGCCTGAGCCTCTTCTCCGGCCCGTTTGTGGATTTCACCGCCGCGCCGGTGCTCTTCTCCGCCTTTCGGGACGCAGACGAAGATGCCCAACAGAAGATACAACAGAAAACTGCCGACATCCTCCACCGCCTCTGGGGCCGCGGGCTGCTGGAGCGGGAAGAGGTTCCCTTAGACAGTGCCGGTATCCTGTGCCTCTACTCTCTCCACCCGGCCCTCCGCCCTTTTGCGGCGCGGCGGCTCCCCGAAAACGCGCGGGCGGAGGCGGAAGCGGGGTTTTTCTCCGCGATGCGGGCGCTGGGCAGCCGGGCCTACACGGAGTTTGAGAAAGGCGGGATGGTCTCCCTGCTTGCCCGCCGCTGCATCGGCGACCTGGTTCGGGCAGCCGAAATGCACGCCGACCGCGAAGGAAGCGTTCTGAGGTTTCACACCGGCTGGCTATTGAGAGTTTTCGGCGACCTGGAGGGGGCGATGCGCCTCTACCAGCAATCGCTCCAGATTGACGAATCTCTGGGCGACCTCCGGGGCAA
>CAKZOY010000098.1 GCA_937138275.1 uncultured Chloroflexota bacterium | reverse complement strand
TGGCGTTTGTAGTCAGCCACGGAGCGCAGCGAAGTGGCGCCCTGAGAACGAGGTGACCCATGCACCACTACCGACCCGTCACGTCGGAGATTGTGGAGGAACTGCGCGCCATCGTCGGGGAGAAGAACGTCCTCTACGGCGAACCGGACCGGATGCAGGACTATGCCCACGACGAAGTGGCCGACCCCGAATACGCCCGTATGCCCGACGTGGTCGTCAAACCGGGGAGCGCGGAGGAGGTATCGGCCATCCTGCGTTTGGCGAACCGGGAGTTGATCCCGGTCACCCCACGGGGGGCCGGTTCGGGCCTCTCCGGCGGCGCAGTTCCCGCCTACGGGGGCATCCTGCTCTCCACCGAACGAATGAACCGTATCCTGGAGATAGACCGGGAGAACCTGGTCGCGATGGTGGAGCCGGGGGTCATCACCAACGACATCAACGAGGCGGTGGCCGAATACGGCCTCTTCTACGCCGGGTATCCGATGAGCGTGGAGACCTGCACGATCGGGGGGAACGTGGCGGAGAACGCCGGAGGCGGGCGGGCGATCAAGTACGGGGTCACGGGCCACCACGTCCTGGGGCTGGAGGTCGTCCTGCCCACCGGCGAGATCATCCACCTGGGCGGCCGTCGGCTGAAAGACGTCACCGGCTATGACCTCATCCACCTGTTTATCGGCTCGGAGGGGACGCTGGGGATCGTCACCCAGATCATCCTGCGCCTGATGCCCCTGCCGCGTGCCCGCGCGGTGCTCCTGGCCCCCTTCCCCGACGTCCGTTCGGCGGTGGTGGCGCTCCCGCAGGTGGTGACCCGCGGTCGCCTGATCCCGGCGGCGGTGGAGTTTATGGACCGTCTGTCGGTGGAGACCGCGTATCGGTTCATCGGCGAGAGTCCGCCGCGGCCGGACATCGGCGCGATGTTGCTGATTGAGTTGGACGGCTACAGCGAGGGGGAAGTGGAGGCGCAGACGGAGGCGGTAGTGGAGGCCTGCCTGGTGGCGGGGGCGCTGGACGTCTATGTGGGCAACACCCCGGCGACGGCGCGCCGGATGTGGCTGCCGCGCCAGCGGGTGGCCGAGGCGTTCAAGGCCATCTCACCGGTGCAGAGTCTGGAGGACATCGTCGTCCCGCCCGCGGCCATTCCGGCCCTGATGGAGGAACTGACCCGTCTCTCGGAGAAGTATGGCGTCCTCATCCCCTGCTACGGCCACGCCGGGGATGGCAACCTGCACGCCACACCGGTCAAACCGCCCGAAATGCCAATGGAGGTGTGGAAGGAGCGGCTGCCCTTCTTGCTGACAGAACTCTACCAGGCGGTTGTTCAATTGGGCGGGACGCTCAGCGGGGAGCACGGGGTAGGCTCCAAGCGGGCCCAGTATCTCCCCCTGGTGATGGAACCGGAGGCCATCGCCCTGCAGCGGCGGCTGAAGGAACTCTTTGACCCGCTCT
The DNA here is from genome assembly GCA_937138275.1 of uncultured Chloroflexota bacterium. Lineage (GTDB taxonomy): Bacteria > Chloroflexota > Anaerolineae > B4-G1 > DUEL01 > SpSt-77. Next base: position 100 of record CAKZOY010000098.1, on the reverse strand, counting down.
GGATTTTGAATCCGGGGAAGATTTTTGTGGGGTAGGAAGCAGAAGCGGGTCGCAAGGCGCAGGGTCGCGGGTCGCAGGGCGCAAGGTCGCAGGGCGCAAG
>CAKZOY010000097.1 GCA_937138275.1 uncultured Chloroflexota bacterium | reverse complement strand
CCAGCGGCCTTTTCAAAGGGCACAGCTGTCAATTTTTGTTTTATAACTTAAAATTTGCCATTGTCAATATAGTTACACAGGCACACTCCTGGGAAAGCCTCCATTTCCTCAATGAGCAGAAGCACTAATGAGCAGAAACACTGCGGCGGGCGGCCGAATGGCCGCCCGCCGCAGCGTCACCGCCCAGGGGGCCCGTCCCTCACCAGAAATCCGGCGGCCGCAGGCCAACTCCTCCGCCTACGCAAACAGCGTCCACAGCACCCACTCCAGCGCCTCCTCCGCACGCCCCACCTCCTCCCGCCCCGGCATCACCTCCGCCCCCTTCTCCACCAGCAACCCCGGATGAATCCCCACCCGCATCCGAAAGTCCCGCGCCTCCCCATACCCCCGCTCATACGGCGATTGGTACTGCCGGGGCTTGCACAGCAATTCACCCTGCATGGGAAAGGGGTGGGGTGTGGGGTTTGTGGGGGCGGCGGTAAAATCATTTTGGGAGGGCGGTACGTCCGTGAAATGGGAAAGACGGGAATTTGTGGCGATGGCTTCGCTCTCTCTATAAACTCCACCTGCCTCTTTCCTTGTGGAGGGCAAATCGGCGCGTGAACGGAATTCCGGAAAGTTTCCGGAAAATTTCCGAAAATTCGGAACGAAGTTGTGGTATACTTGAGGAAGGAATGGCAAACATCTGTGGTCTATGCACTTGCGCTGCAACGAGAAAGGAGTATAATCTCTATCAGAAAACAAAATCGCCTCGCGGCTTGATAGGGAAGCCCGAGGCGTTGGCCAGACGGTGGGCGGCTCCGCCTGGCGGGAGGGATTCTACCACAGAGCCCGCCCGCCGTCAAGCCACGGTGCGGCGGGTTTTCTGTTCGGATCCCACCTTCTGGGAAGCGCCCAGCACCGATGTAACCTTTGCCGCTGGGTTTGGTGGGTGCAACCATAAAGGGTAAATAGAAATGTTGCGTCCCGATACCCCCCTCGGCCTGGAAGTCCAGCGAATTCTGAGAGAACATCCCGATGGACTGAAAAAGGCGGTGCTCCTGAAACGGTTGCGAGAACGGCACCCCTTCGCCCAGGAGAGCTATCTGGATGAGATCCTCGCGCATCGGGATGTCTTCGTGGAGCGCCCAGGGGACGCCTGGATGCTGGCCCAGTTCGCAGCAAAAACGGAAAGCCCGGAGCAGCCCCAGATGGTTTCCCCCATCCGTGCCCTCCCCGACCCCCTTCCCATCCCCCCGATGCCCCTTGACCTCTCCGCCTGCATCGTCTTTGATCTGGAAACCTCCGGTTTTGACGACCAGAATGACACCATCATTCAGTTCGCCGCCCTCAAAGTAGTGAACGACAGGCCGGTGCAGGCCTGCAATCTGTTTGTCCGCCCCATCAAGCCACTTCCTCTCTCGCTGCGCCAGAAACTCGGGCTGGACCGACGACCGGAGAAACAGCACGCCATTGAGACCGCCCCGCTGATAGAGGAACAAATCCGCCGCATCGTGGATTTCCTGGGCGACCTGCCCCTGGTCGCTCACAATGGACGTTTTGATTACGGTTTCCTTCGCCATGCCTGCCGGTCCTGCCTGAATCGTGAGTTGACCAACCCTCTGCTGGACACTATGGAACTGGCGCTGCTGGTCTTGCCCGGAGTCGCCCGATACAAACTGGAAGACCTGGGCAGAGAATTGGGGTTAGATTCCCGCGCCATACGCAACGCCTTCCCTCCGGAAATTCTCCAGCAGATGGGGCTGGACCTTGCCGATCTCTCCTTCCACGATGCGGGGGTGGATACCCTGTTCCTGTATCTCGTCTTTCAGGGACTGCGGGAGCGTCTCTGCGTCTTGCCCCAACCTACCCTGGCGGAAATGCTCCGCCTGTTGCCCCGCAACCGCTACGTCCTCTCCTCCCTGATTCCCCCCGAAGTAGAGCCCGCCGCCACCCCCGTGCCCCTTCCGGAACTGCTACCGGAGAGACCATCCCCAGTTCCCGTACCGCTCCTCCAGCCGGTGACCTTTTCCCCTGAAAACGTGGAGGCATTGTTCGCCCCCGATGGCCTCATCCCGCAACGGGTGGCCGTCCTGCAGGACGAAGTCCGCGCGAGCGGCGAGGCTGCAGCACTGCCGTTTGAGGACCGCCCCCGCCAGCGGGAGATGGCGCGCCGGGTGGCCGAAGCCCTGGAACAAGGGACCTCCATAATGGCGGAAGCGCCGACGGGGACCGGCAAAACCCTCGCCTATCTGGTCCCGGCAATCCTCTGGGCCCGTCAGTGGGGCAAGCAGGTGCTTATCTCTACTTCGGTCAAAAATCTGCAGGACCAACTTGTCCGCGAACTGGAGCGGCTGGAGCACATTTTCCCGCAGACCTTCCGCTACCAGGTGCTCAAAGGGCGCGCCAACTACGTCAGTCCGGCCGCCTGGGATGCCCTTCGCAGCCAGGTGGGGGAGGACTTCCCGGAGTCGGGCGAGCCGTACTGGGAGACACTCCAGCACCGCCTGGGCCTTTTCTACCTGCTGCGCTGGATGCAAACCACCCAAGAAGGGACGCTGGACGAACTCCACTTCTGGTTTGAACGGACCTATCCGGGGTTCTCGCTGCTCCGGTCGGAAGTGAGTATGGGCGAGATCGGTCGGGAGTGCCCGGACTGCGCGAGAGCGTTCTGTTTCTACCATTCAGCCCTGGCGCGCGCCCGGAACGCTCATCTCCTCATCATCAACCACGCGCTGCTCCTCACCGCTCCCTGGGGCGAGGAAAACTGGCCGCAGGCGGATTTCCTGATCGCCGATGAGGCCCACAACCTAGAAGATGCCTGCACAACGGCGCTAACCGCAGAAGTCTCCTGGTCTACCCTTCACGAACTGGCCCATCGTCTCCACGACCCCCGCGCGGGCAGAGGGCTGCTCCTGCGCCTGCGGCGGAACCTGCCGGATGTCGCTTCCGTCCGGAAACGGGCGCGCGAGATCCTGGAAATCCATCTGCCCCGCCTGCGCCTCTGGACCAACGACTTCGGCCGGCACCTGCGGGATTACATCGCCCGCAGCGGGATCAAAATGCACCCCCGCTACGGTGCTCAGGCCCGCCTGCTCCGGGACCCCCGAAAAGTGGATCCGCGTTGGGCCCAGGTAGACCGCTTCCTGACGGAACTCCAGTCCGAACTGAAGGAGGTCACCACCCGCCTGGAGGCGCTGTGCGAAGAGGTGAATCGCCTGGGAGATTCCTTCCCTTTTGCCCTGGAGACCCGTCGGGAACTGGAATATGCAGCCTACCGGAGTCGAGAGCAACTGCACCTTCTGGACGAAATCCTTCGCGTCCGGGATTCCGCCTGGGTATACTGGGCTGAAGTGACGGAGTACACAAGCGAAGAGAGCGGTGGGACGCCCTTCGTGGATTGGGCACTCAGAAAAGCCCCGCTGCGCATCGGCCCTATGCTGGAGGAGAAAATTTACCGCCGGATGCCAGTGATTCTCACCTCGGCAACGCTGACGACAGCGGAGGGTCAGTTTGATTTCTTCCGCGACCGCCTTGGGTTGGAGGCCATCGTCCCCCGCTCCCAGTGCTATCAGATCGCCAGCGAGTTTCCCTACGATCACAACGCCTTCCTGGTCCTGGCCGACTATCTGGAGGTGGCACCGCGAGGGGAGGACCTGGAGCGATTCCCGGAATACCTGCTGGAGGAACTGAAACTGCTGCTACGCCTCACCGGAGGGCGGGCGCTGGTGCTGTTCACTGCGCGCGACCGGATGGAATATGTCGCCCTGGGCCGACCGGAGGATGGTCGGGAGGGGCTGGAAGCGTACCTGGGCCGCTACAGTATCCCTGTCCTATACCAGAAAAAGGGACTTTCCCGCCACCAGTTGCGGGAGGATTTCCAGGAGCGGGAGGAATCTGTCCTTCTGGGGCTGAAGAGTTTCTGGGAAGGGATTGATGTGCCCGGTAAGGCGCTCTCCTTCGTGGTGATGGAGAAGTTGCCGTTCCCGATGATGGGATCCCCGCTCATCCAAGCCCGCGCCGAAGAATATCTGCAGGGTGGACGGGTGGACCGCTTCACCCCGTACATCTTGCCGCTGATGCTCATCCAGTTCAAACAGGGTTTCGGCCGGCTCATCCGTCGGCGGGACGACTTCGGTGTGGTCATCCTCTACGATAAAGGCATCCACCGCAAAAGTTACCTGCCGGAGTTGTTATCTTCTCTGCCCGGCTACTATCGCCCCGATACCCCCGACCGCTTTGAGGCCAACCGACGGCGCACATATGAGGAAATCGTCCGCTTCATGCGCGCCCGCGGCGATCCAATGCCCGTGGACGATACCTTCTGGCAGGAGTTGCCCGACGTCCTGCGCACCCGTTTTGAGGAGCGGATGGCCCGCTGGACGGAACGGTTTGCCGAACGGCTGCCGATGGACTGGGAGAACTGGCCCGCCGTCCGGCCGCTGGTCCTGGAGGCGATGAGCGACCTCTTCGGCCCTCAGTTCACCGCCTTCAAAAACCCGGAGCAGGAGGAGGCCATCCGGGCCATCCTGACCGAACAGGACCTGCTGGCGCTGATGCCCACCGGTGGGGGTAAGTCCCTGGTCTTCCAGTTACCGGCCCTGCTGCGCCGGGGGCTGACTCTGGTCATCTCCCCCCTGATCGCCCTGATGCGCGATCAGGTGGATCAACTCCACGCCCTGGGGATTGAGACGGCGGCCTGCATCACCAGCGGTATGCGCGCCGAGGAGCGCGAGCGCATCCTGGAGCAGGTCCTGGCGGAGCGGATCCGCCTGCTCTACGTCAGCCCGGAGCGGCTGCGGGACCCGAAACTGATAGATGTCCTGCGCCAGGTTCCCGTCCGGCAACTGGTCATTGACGAGGCTCACTGCGTGGTCACCTGGGGTACGGATTTCCGCCCCGATTACCTGTACATTTACGACGTCCTGGAGCGGTTGGGCAAGCGCCCTCCGGTGGCTGCGCTGACCGCCACAGCCACCCAGGATATGCGGGAGGCCATCAGCCAGCGCCTGCGCCTGCGCAACCCGCGCGTCGTGCTGGCCTCTTTTGACCGCCCGGAGATCAAACTGGTCGTCTACACCCCGGAAACGAGCGCCTACCCGATCCGCCACCGGACGGACAAACTGATGCAGTTGCTGAAGATTCTGCGCACTGCCGCCCAGCGAAACGAGATCGCCATCGTATACGTGGCCCGTACCGGCGATGCCGAGAAACTGGCCCGTCTGCTGCGCATCTACGGGATCAACGCACTGCCCTATCACGGTCAGATGGAGGCCCCGAACCGTCGGGCGGTGGAAGAGGAATTCCAGGCCGGAACGGTGGATGTGGTGGTAGCGACCAAAGCCTTCGGCCTGGGCATCAACAAATCCGATGTGCGCTACGTCATTCACTACGATATGCCCGGCGACCTGGAGAGTTACTATCAGGAAGTGGGCCGGGCAGGGCGCGACGGTAAAGACGCCTACGGAGTGCTGCTCTACCACCCGTCCGATCGGCACATCCACGACTACTTCATCCGTTCCGCCGTGCCCCGCCGGGAGTGGCTGGAGGCCCTCTATGCCTACCTCCGCCGCCACCCCTCGGACCCCATCTATTTCAACCCAGACGAAGCGCTTCGGGTGCTGGGGGATGAGGAAGTGCTGGACGAGACCCGGCTGAAGGTGATGCTGCACTTGCTGGAGGAGCAGGGATACCTCCGACGGGAGGAGGACTATACTCGTCGGGCGGTGGTGACCATCAACCGACATCGGGAAGATTTTTTGAACGCGGCGGCCCGCGATGACCCGGGCGAAGTCGCCCTGGCCGAACTCCTGCTCTCCCAGGCTCGGGAGGGAATCCCGGGGCGCTTTTTCCTGGAACTGCCCGTGCTGGCCCAGTCCCTAGGCCGTTCTATCCTTTCGGTGGAAGCGACCCTGAACCGATGGGATCGGGCCAATTTGCTGGTGTTCCGGGGCTTTGAACGGGGATACGTAATCTGGCCGACGGACCGTCTGCGAAGAGAGCCCCACCTGCGGGAAATCCCGCGGATGTCGGCCTACCTGATGGAGAAAGAGTCTCGGCTGGAGCAGATTATTGCCTATGCGCAGGAGTTGCCTTCTCACGAGTGCCGCAAGAGGTTTGTGCTGAGATATTTCGGCGAGAAACCGGGGTGGGCCCGCTGCGGGGCTTGCGATCACTGTCCCCCTCTCTATGTGCCCTGGGGAGATGTCTCTGTTGGCGAGTTGCCCAAAATCAGCGATTACGTGGACCCTGCCTCTATCATCCTGGAAGCCCACCACTGGAACGTCCGGCGCGCCGCACAGTTGGGGCGTCTACCGAAAAGCGCCCAGGCGATTGAGCGCTGGCTGATCGGGGATAAGTGGTACGGCGTGCCCGAGGATTTCCCCTATTTTGAAGTGTTGAGCCAGTTGGGAGAACGCCGCCGGGGACGGGGGCGTTGGACCCGCATCCGGCGTTTAATGGAGCGACTGATTCAGGAGGGATATCTCGTGCCGAAGCAGGCGGAGGCCGAGATTGAGGGGCAACCCCGCACCTGGACCTACTACGATCTCACGCCATCTGGCCTGGCGATGCGGGGGACGGCTTTCGGATGGGAGTGATAGCACGATAGGGGAGGTGCTTATGACCGGCAGAATTCTCAACGAGCGGTTCTGGCAGGAAGAGTTCGCCGTCACCGACGGGGATGTGTCCCGGATATATGAATTTCTTCGCCAATCCGGCCAGCCGGAACGGGCGATGAAATTGCTGGCGCTGGTGGTGCGCCACAAACTGGAACAGGCCCCGCAGGAACTGGATACCCTGCAACGACAGAAGTCCCTGGCTGCCGCCCAGCGGCTCTTACAAGAGCAGAACGCCCGCGTCTACTGCCAGACTGACGATTATCGGGTCGGCGAACGGGTCCTTGTCGCCTGGGAGGACAAAGGCGAATGGCAATGCGGGATAGGGGTGGTGGTTTGCAAGGAAAGGTCCGGTGCGGAACATTATCGCTGGAACATCTGGGTGGAAGGGGAGGGTTGGAAAAAGCGTTATGCGGCAGGGGCCGACCTGACACACCCTCAAACGAAGGGATGGACACCTCCTTTTGACGCCCCGATTCCCGAACAACCTTCCGAACAAAGTGTGGATCAGATTCTGCGGGCTTACGGCGCGGTTTTGATCCCCCACCTTTGGGGCCGGTTGAGGGACGACGATCGGTTTGTCTGCTGGGGAGATTCCTGCTGGCTGGCCGAAGCGCTGCCCTCGCTGCCCCAGGACGTTCCAGACCGGGCCGCTGCGTATCTCTGGGCCCGGGAAACGGCCGCCACTACGGACGATCTGCTGCGCGCGCTGCACTTACCGGCGGACGAGCCCCATCGCTGGGCGCTGAACCGGGCCCTGACTGCGGACGGGCGCTTTGAGAACACCGCCACGGAGACCGAACCTCGCTGGAAGGCAAAGTTGCCCGACCGTCTGATCCGCCTCGCCGATGGAAAGTTCCTGGACCTCTCCCTTCCTCCCGACCGACTCTGGGCAGACTACCACGAATTATTCCGTAGCCCGCTGCCTCTGGAACTGGCCGACCATCCCCGCGTGTTCTCCTTCAGCGGGCGCTGGTTGCCGGATGTACTGCTGGCCCCGCTGACCGATGACGACCTCCGGCGCATCCGGGAACTCCTCGTCGGCCGAGGGGAGGCGGTTTCCGCCGAGGAGATTCTGAAAGAACTCTTCGGGATCACTCCCCAACACGGCCACTTTGAGCGCTGGCGCTTTGCCCTCGGCTACCAGTTGCAGCAAAAGGGACAGGAACTGGGGGTAGAATTCGTGGGCGTCGGCCAGGCCTGGCGCTGGGCAGTGGCGACCGCGCCGGAGGAGCGACCGGAACGGCCCCGCCGATTGCGCGGTACGGAGCGCCTGCCGATCACCTACACCTCGCCGGAACAGATCGCTACCGCGTTGACCCTTGATGACGAATGGCTGGACGTGCCGGAGGAAAAACGTCCCGATGAGGAATGGAGCCCCACTCGCCAGACCTGGGAATACGTCCTCACCTATTATGATTGGGCCCACGGGGTGCTCCCGTACAACCGTCAGGCGCGCGAGATCATCCCGCCGCTGGCCGAAGGGCAGCGACGGGCCGTCTTTCGGTTCCTCGCCGAGCAGGTGGACGATCGTCCCTTTGAGGTTGCGCTCTACGCGGACCCGCGCGCGCCGTGGCTTAGCGGTCAGGGGTTGAAAGACCTCTTCGCCGGTTACCTAGTGCCTGGTGCATTCATCTGGGTGGACCGAACAGAGGACCCGGTGGTCTACAAAATCCGCTATCGGCCAACACCTCCTCAGCGCCGACGGCTTATTTTCTTTGAGGAAGGGCGCCTTCGGCCGGTGATCCAGGAAGTGGAAATTGCCTGCGAGGTGGATGAAAGTATGTTGCTGGCCGAAGGCCGTTACACCAACATTGAAGCCCTGAGACGTTTGGATGCGATAGACCGGCGCACGGCGCCCCGCGTACTGGCGACCATCTTTGAAGTGATCGGGGAGAAAGACGAGGCCCGCGGCGTCTATCGCGCCCGTTTTAACGATATTTTTCCCCTGCTGTGTGTCACCAAGCCGTATTCCAGAAGTTATGTCCAGCAGATTCTATACGACCAGCAAAATTACCCCTGGTTCTACCACGATCCGGAGCGCGGGGGGGATTGGTTTGTATACGAGCCGCGCCGAACGGCCGCGATCGTTTCGCCGGCCCTCGGGCCGGTTCCCCGACCGGTGCCTTCTCCGAAACCGGTGGAGGGGATTCGTGGGGAAGTGAGTGAACCAGCCGAGATGCCCTCGTCTGGGCCTCCGGTTTCTGCCCCCGAACCCCCGGAGGGGGCTCCAGCGCCACCTGCCGGGCCCCTGGAGGTCTTCCCGGAACGCCAGGAGATGGCGATACCGCCAGCGGAGACAATTCCGCCAGCCGAAGCCCTGCCGGTCCAGCCCGAACAACGGGAAATGGCCGCGATCCTGCCTGTGGAGGCGCTGCCGTCCACCGAAGCCCCGTCAATCCTGCCGGAATTGCCGGAAGCGCCCACCGTGCCGCCTGCGGCGGAGATGGCCCCGCCTCCAGCCCCCCAGCCCGTCCATCCCAGAGATCGCGCGCTTCAGGAGGCGATTGCGGCGGCGATCGCCGAACCGGTGCCGCCTCCGGAGCCGCCATCGGCCCGACCGGAATCTGTGGAGGCTCTTGCCCCGCCGCCCGCCGAACCGATGCCCCCAGCCCAACCGAAGGAGGTGCGCCCTTTTTTCATCTTCGTACGATGGCTCCGCAAGTTGTGGAGCCGTCTACGGCGGGCCCGTCTCAATCTATAAAAGCCCATACCGCGGGGGAGGATATGGACGTCCAGGAAGCCTTTGACACCCTGTTGACCCACCTTTGTCAGGCGCTGAAAAACGCCCAGATCGCCGGGGAGCGCGCGTTCAAAGAAGGGCGCTTTGAGGAGGCTCAGGAGGCCGCCCAGCGGGGACAGGAAATCCAGAGCCGGCTCCAGAAACTGGAGGCCCTGCAGCGAGAATGGGCCGGACTGTTCGGAGGTGAACCTGTACCGGTTCCCAGGGCCATTTACCAAATAAGGAAACAACCGCTGCATAGCCTGAAGGTCCCCCAGTACCGGCTGCCCATTCTGGCTGTGCTGGAAGAAATGGGCGGAAAAGGCCGGATGCAAGAGGTGCTCCGCCGCCTGGAAGATTTGTTGAAAAACCGCTTACGCGACCTGGACTGGGAACTCCTCTCTGACGGCCGCACCATCCGCTGGCAAAAGGCTGCTCAATGGGCACGCCATATTATGGTGAGGGAAGGTCTGCTGGCGTCCGATTCCCCGTGGGGAGTCTGGGAGATCACCGATGCCGGGCGGGCCTACCTGCAGGAGCATCGCGCGGAGTTACCATCTCTACTTGGGGGATAAACTGTTGCTGCTCAGCAGCCTGGGACTGGTGGAGCGCCGGGAGGACGGTATTGCTGGGATGCGGGCGCGATACGAGCGAGAGATAGATATTACTCTTTCCTTGAGGAAAGGAATGCCCTGCAAGTGCGCTACGGTATCCTGGAGCCGTTTATGACGATCCGGGAATTTATCCTGGATTACCCCCTGCCCCGCGATCCGCTGTATGTGACGCAGCGCCTGCTTCTCTGGCAACTGTACCAGCGCAAAGACATTTTACTCCTGCAAACAGGACAGGATTCCCGATTATGGCGCATTCGCAGTCGCACGGCCGAGATCGTGCGCCTGCTGGCTCACCTGCGCAAGCGGAACTCGCAACGCAGGAAGCTGTAACACTTTCTTCAAACGCTCAAGCCTCAAAGATCACACAGGCCACAAATCGGCCCAACTGGACGATGCCAGCGGAGGCAACGTTATCAGTTTCGTCTATTTCCACGCAGATAGACGTCTGCTTAATCCCGATACTGTCTTCTATGGGAGCGATTCCTTCACCCAGGGATACTGGTTCGGGCCCTTTGCTCGTCTGTCTATCCACCTGACACTTTCGGCTCATATCCAGACCTCGTGCAGGCAGAGTCTGGCCTCTAGCGCCCCCTCATCCCCCTGTCCCCCTTCTCCCCCGCCGCGGCGGGGGAGAAGGGGGTTGGGGGGATGAGAGGGTGTCAACGCCTGCCGACCGACGA
>CAKZOY010000096.1 GCA_937138275.1 uncultured Chloroflexota bacterium | reverse complement strand
GGCAGAGGAAGGGGCAAGATAGCGGTTGGGCCCTCAGAGTGTCGGGCTTCGGGGCGGGCGGCCGAAGGCCGCCCGCCCCGAAACCCCTCTTTTCCCCCTTCTCCCCCGCTGCGGCGGGGGAGAAGGGGGCCAGGGGATGAGGGGGCGCTAAAGGCCCGACTCCGCTTGCACGAAGTCTGGACATGAGCCAAGGGCGCTTTAAGCGCCCTTTTCCCCTCAGCCCTGTCGTTTACGGCGGGGCGAGGGGGTTGCCCAAAAACCTACCCATGCCAGCCCCCCGCCCCCTCCCTGTTCAGGGCGGACAGGACGTCCGCCCCGACGGCCCGCGGGGAGGGGGGATTTTTGTACGGGTTTTGGCGCTGGCGGCCTTCGGCCGCCAGCGCCAAAACCCGTAATTCTTCTCCCCCGCTTGCGGGGGAGAAGGAGGCCGGGGGGATGAGGGGGGTTAAAAAACACCCCCCAAAAGAGCGGGGCATGCCTCCGGTACCTCATCCCTCGCCACTTTTTCAGCACCCTCTTACGGGGGAGAAGGGGAGTGGGAGGATGGTGGGGTTGAATTTCAACTTTATCTTGAAATATGACGTTCCCACAGGCAATTGGTATGGCTCCGCAGCGCCGACGATTGCCGCCATGTCATCTACGTAGCACACTTTCCCCCGTGCCGACATGCGCCACGAGGAGGTCCTGGATTGCCTTTAGCGCAACCACTCCGGCATGATCTCCTCGATCGTGATATTCAGCGGTCGCCAGTGAGTGATGATTCTGCTCCAGGTACCGGCCTCATCGTCGTCCGAGTCCACCCAGACCTCAAAGTAATCCACAACTTCACCCGCTGGCCGGTTGTAGGTGAGGCGCCCCTGCACTGTAACTTTGGCCGTATGCTCGGAGCCCACAGTTGGACGCACTTCAATAATCCGCCACCCATTCGGCGCGGTGTAGGCGTTCCCCCATGAGGACCAGCCCTCAACCCTGGTGTAGTCAGACTTTACCTCACGAGCATACATATACGTGCGATTGTCTATTCTCTGTTCGGTAACCCATATCTCGCCGCGCAACACCAGGTCAGTCGGGTCATCCTCACCGGTGTCAAAGTCGCGGTCGCCGCCAGTGTGCGGGGGATAGTAGGGTCCCGTGCTGCCGATAGGGACCGTGATGGTCTGGCGTTTGGCTTCCCATGGGATGATCACAATCTGTGGATACCCCTCGGTTTTGCCATTCCACGACACAACGATCTTGGTCACCTGGTCGTGGTAGAGTTGACGCGCCATATCGCCGAGATTCAGTACGATCTGATAGTGCGTCGTCCTGCCAATGCGATTCTCGGGCAGAGGTACAGTACCACCCTGACTGGTGAGCAACAAGACCTGCAGAGGCCTGTCCGCACTGTCCTTGTGGTCAAGATCGTAGCCGTAGAGGATCACCGCCGACCACCTGTTTGGCGATACCTTCAGGTCTATGGAGGCCGGGTCAACCTGGCAAAATGCCGGTGGCAACGGCAGCGGGTTCTGGTTGAGTAGTTCGGCTTTCAGTCGCCGGAGCGACTCAATGGCACGACTGGCGAGAAAGTCAACATTACAGCGGAACTCGGTCCCTGCCGTGGCGATGCTGCGTGTCGCCAGACTCTGCGCATCAATTCGTACTGTCTCAGAAATGTCTTCCGGAAGTTGATTGGCGACACGCTGGAGTACCGACTGCCAACTGGACGAGTCCCGCTCAATGTCGCGGATACCGTTGTCAATGACTTCCAAAGCTTTGTCAACGGACGATTCCATGTGCTTACCCAGCCCACCTGTTAAATCGCAGCCCGACGTTAACAGAGCGGTTAGTAACAATGTGGCAAACACGACGAGTCTAATTCGATGTACAGCGCCACTTGAGAATCCAAGCCTGTCAATCATGACGCTCCTCCTTCTGCGATTCATAAGCGATGCGGGGTGGATTCTTACGGGCATCCCGCGCGAACTTCCAGAGAGACAGGCAGAACAGCAGGGCATCTTACCGGCCATGTTGTATGACTGTTGAGCCTCCTTTACCCCTCTCCTTGCAGCAGCTTCGCCGCCCAGGGAGGAGGGAACGGAAGTCGGGGTTTGCGGGTGTCGGCTTCGCCGATGCCCGCAAACCCCTTAGATTTGGCAGGCAATGTGACAGCGACCAGCCTCGGCCTTTCCGCTCAGCGACATGGGCAAACATCGTCTATAGACAATTCTTGCCCACCGATGGTGAAAGAAATCATCCCTTTCTCCTGGAAATTGAACTTATCAAACCTGCCAGATAGGGTGAGAGTTCCCGTGTTGTTACCACCTGCACCGTAGGCGACAGAGACGTTGACACCCCCGACACTGGCATGCTGGAAGTCCGCGAAGTTCCCCATATCGTTATTGATGACAAGGTTGACGTTGCCACCCTGGTCACGGAAGCGAATGGTGACGCACTCAAGGGAACCGACGTCAAAGCCAAGGTTGACGTTGTTGAGGAACATTTCATTGCCTTCGCCACCCGCCAGCCCGTTTTTCGTCACGTCTGCCTGACCATCGCTTGTCCAGCCCCCGGTACCCCACTGGAAAGGCAATACCTGGATCGTCGTACCGGAATCAACGAAGGTGTTTGGCACCTTGTGCACGGTTCCCACCATCAGGCCCTCAAAATCCACACACTCCTTGATCGGAGAGGGCGACGCCGGTGGTGGTGAAGGGGGCACACAGGCAGCCAGGTAGATCGCTACCAGAGTCAGCATTCCCAGAGCCAACCAGAACCTGCGAATCGCGCTGCCGTGGAAGCACAACATGCTCTTCATTATGAGGGTTTTCTCCTTTCTGTGCCGCCGACTTGTAATTTTAAATAATACACCATAACGGGTTGCCACCTCCTTCCCTGGTTTATCGGTCAGGTGTAACGCTTTAGGCAGTATCCGGCTTACCGATCCAGCGCTCTATAAAGCGCACGATCGCAGCCATATCCTCTACATACTCCACTTCTTGCGAGGCGACATGCTCCACCCTGCCGCGCCAGAGGCTGTGGCCACAGGCATCCATCTCACGCCACAGACGGACAACGAAGATCAGACTCTGGCGACCATCTACAAGTTCGGACACAGTGAGGCCTCCTGAAAAAAGTAGGCTGTATCCTTCTGGATACAGCCTACCACACCGAACTTACAACGAACTTATTTTTGACTTATCACAGGCCTGGGCGACCCCGGGAGACCTATCTGGTCTGATTCAAGGCTTGTGTGCGCAGCCGCAACCCGCGCGCCCGCACCTCGCGCAGGTCCTCCGCTTCTGCAAGGCGGAGTGCTTCCTCGGCCGCGGTCCGAGCGGCATCCATCTGACGCAGCAGCAGATGCCCGGCGGCAATATGGAGTAACGCCCCACCCCGGTGCCAGGGCAGGCCGACCTGTAGAGTCAGCGCAGCGGCCTCGGCCAGCGCCTGGCTACCGGGTTCCCTCTCGCCCTGGATCAGACGCAACTCGGCCAGGGCAGCCAGAGCATAGGCTGCTTCGTATACCTCGTGCGTCTCCCGGCTGATAGATAGTACCCGTTCCAGCGTCGCTGCAGCGGTGAGCCATTCCCCAGCCAGTTGCTGGGCCAGCCCCCAACGGAGCAAACTGCCGACCAGCATCACCCGCCAGCCGAGCGCTTCAAAGGTCTGGGCGGCGCCGCGCAGATGGTCCAGCCCTTTCTCCAACTGTCCCATGGCCGCTAACGCCTGACCCAGGGCCCGCCGGTTCCATGCGCCGTAGGCCGGGCAATCCACCTGCTCCGCCAGGACCAGGCCCTGACCGGCATATTCTACTGCTGCCGGGAAATCTCCCTGGCGGGCCAGCAGGTCGGCCAGTTTGGCCAGGGTGCCGACCTCTTCGCGGTGGTCGTCCAGGTGGCGGACCAGGGCCAGTGCCTCTTCCAGTGCAGCGCGGGCCTGAGGCAACCGGCCCACACCCCACAATTCACACAGGACGTGGTGCAGCAGGACCGGATCTCCCACCTGACGGGCCAGACTCACTGCCTGATCCAGGGCCTGGAGGGCCGATTCGCGCTCCGCCGGGGTAGCCAGGAAGCCGATGTCGGAGCCCCAGCGGGCCAGGCTGCGGGCCAGCGCGGCGGGATTGCCCAACTCGCGAGCCAGGGCCAGGGCTTCGGCCTGGAAGCCGGATGGCCCACCGGCAGCCACCTGGGTCTCATCGTGAGCCAGATGCCAGAGGGCCAACAGCCTGACCGCCGGGTCGCCCTCACGGCGAGCCGCGAACAGCGCCGCCCGGTCGGCGGCCAGCGTGCGCTCCAGGTCCCCGCGATAATACCACAGTGTTCGCCATTGGAGTTGCAAGCGGGTGCGGAAGCCGGGGGGCACGGTCTGAGGATAGGCTTCGGTGATGGCCATTGCCTGCTGGCACCAGTTCAGAGCCTCATCGTATGCTGTGATGCGCGCCGCCTCTTCGGCAGCGGCCAGGGCGTGCTCCAGAGATAGCCAGGGCTGGTCACTGGCGGCATAGTGGGTTGCTACGGTTCCCGCAGGAGCGCCGGTAGCCAGCAAGGCGTCGGCCAACTGGCGATGAAGGAAACGGCGACGGGGTTCGCTGAGGGCTTCATAGGTGGCGCGGCGGATCAAATCATGGCGGAATCCATAACGGTCCATCTGGCGGGGTTGCAGGAATCCCTGCACACACAATCGTTCGGCCTGCTCGGCGAGCGTCCGCTCGGGCCGCTCCAGGAGGCGGGTCAGCAGAGAAAGGGCGAATTCGCGGCCGACGACGGAAGCGTACTCAAGTAATGTCCGGTCATCCAGCGCAAGGCGGTCCAACCGGCCCAGCACCGCTGCCTGCACCCTGGGGGGTAGCCATTCCTCGCGGCTGGTCCCCTTCGCTGCTTTTACGCTTTTCCCTTCGGCAGCCGTGGTCAGGTCCAGCCCCTCCTGGGCCAGAGCGCGCAATACCTCGGCTAGAAAAAAGGGATGCCCCTCGGTCTCGCGGTAGAGCCACCGGGCCAGCATGCCGTCGCTGTCCTGGTTGCCCAGAATGTGCAGCAAGAGGGCAACGTCGTCTTCACAGAAAGGAGCAAGGAGCAGTTCCACCAGTAGATTTTGCTGGGTTAACCGCTGACGCAGGGTAACCAGGGGATGGCCCGGGGTCAGGTTTGTGGAGCGGTAGGTGCCTACCAGCAGCAGAGGCTGATCTCTGGTTTCGCGCGCCAGGTAGTGGATAAGTTGCAGACTGGACGGGTCGGCCCAGTGCAGGTCATCCAGTAGCAGGAGCAGCGGCTCGCCCTGGGCGCAGAAATGGACGGTCTGGGCCAGAGAGGTCAGCAGCCGGGTGTGCTCGGCGTCGGGCGGCAGAGGCTGGAGGGAGGGCAGGTCGGGCCACGCCTGGCGCAGTTCGGGCAACAGCGCGGCTACGGCTGCCAGGTAGTCGGGAGGGCAGGGCAGAAGCGCGGTAAGTGATAGCGTCAACTGAGGGCGCAGCACCTCCACGAATGGGGCATAGGCCATGTTCTGTTCCATTTCATAGCAACAGCCTGTCAGGACCCGCACTCCGCGCGCCGTGGCCAGACCGCCCAACTCTTCCAGCAGGCGAGTCTTGCCGATGCCCGGCTCACCGGCGATCAACACGACCTGTCCCCGACCATCCAGTACCTGCTGCAGGGCGCTGCTGAGCACGACCCATTCCCGCTCGCGGCCGACGAAGGGCAGGTGCAGGGAAACGGTGGGTGGGAGCGGAGAAGGGGGCGGGCGGGGAAGAGGAAGCGGGGTGCGAAGAATGTGTTCGTGGAGGGCAACGGTTTCCGGCAGCGGGTCAACGCCCAGTTCAGCAGCCAGGACGGTTCTACAGCGTTCAAAGGCGCGCAGGGCCCGATCCGGTTCGCCGCAGCGGTAGTAGGCCTCCATGAGCAGCCGCCAGGCACTCTCGCGGCAGATATCTTGATCCAGTATATGCCGGGCCTGATCCAGCGCCTCCTGGTAACGGCCCAGGGAAAGATAACAGACGGCCAGGTCATTCTTCAGGTCCAGAAGCGTCTCACGTAGTCGTTCCCGGGTGGGGATGGCCCATTCCGCGTAGAGGTCCTCGGCCAGATAGTCGCCCCGGTAGAGAGCCTGGGCGGCGAGGTAGGTGTTGATGGCTACCTCCCATTCGCCCCGACGCTGTTGCTCCTTTCCATTATGCACCTGATCCAGGAAAGCGTCTACGTCAATCTGGCAGCGGCCGGCGGGGTCAAAGCGATAGCCGGGCGGTTCGGTAAGGATGAACGACGAGATGCCGCGCCCGGTCGCCTCCGGTTCCAGCAAGTGGCGCAGGCGGTTGATGGCAACCCACAGGCTACCGTGCGCGGATTCCGGGCTGAGGTGCGACCACAACCAGTCAATGAGTTCCTCACTGGAGACCGTTCGGTGGCGATAGGTGACCAGAATCTTGAAAATCTGGCAGGTTTTACGGCCTGGCCAGGCATCGGGGAGCACAATCTGGTTATCGCGCCAGAGCCTCAACGTGCCCAGAAGATGGATCTGCAGGCAGGTTCCCGTGGTCATCATTCCCTCATTCACAACTTGCCGTGCCCTTCAGCGGTAAATACCTGCCTCAGGTGGTCACACGCGGCGGTCACCTGCGTTGCGGCAGCGCCGTCAGGGGGGATTTCTGGGAGTTGCGGGACATCTTCACTGTCCCCCAACTCCCTTAAAATTACGGCCCTCCCCCCAGCCGAAAGACTGTTGCCGGTAGAGCGATCACCAACACCACGAGCGCCACCCGGTGAATCGTGCGTAACAGCGTGTAGTTGAGCCGGTCCGCACTCATCCGCGCGCCGCTGACAAACAAGCCCACAACGCAAAGCACTGCCAGCGCAAGCAGGGCGATTGAGAACGCCGACGGGTCCGCGCTCTTGAGTATCCCGACAAACTGGACGCTGGTGAAAACGACCGCGGCCAGGGCGATCAACTTATGGACGTTGAAAAGCAAACCGTTGTACGGCCTGCCTAACCGGCTCAGCCAGAAGCCGAACGCCACGGTCAGGACGAAAATGGCTCCAGGAACAACGAATCTGGGTAGCATGTTCATTCCGATCATGGTCACTCAAACTTGAAGCGCCACGCCGCCAGCGCAAAGAGCACCACCGCGTAGGCCAGCATGATGCCCGCCGGCAGCAGCGCCGACTCCAACCCCAACCCGCGCACGATGATGTTCTGGATGCCGTCCATCGCCCACGCCGTCGGCAGGAGGTGGCCGACGGTCTGGAATGCCTTGCCGGTGACCTCCAGCGGCATCCACGCACCGCCCAGGGCGGAGAGAACGAACATGGGGATCAGGGAGAAGATGATGGCCTGCTCCTCCGTCCTGGCCAGCGTGCCGATCAGCAGGCCCAGGCTGGCCGTCCACAGCGCCATCGTCACCGCCAGCAGCAGCACGGCGACTGGCTCACGCATATAATTTACCCCCAGCAGTTGTCCAAAGCTGATTAGCACAGCCAGTTGCGCCAGGATCATCACGAACATGGTCAGATAGTGCCCCACGATGATCTCAACGCGCGATATGGCCGTCGTCAGCAGCCGCTGCAGGCTGCGCGACTTACGCTCCAGCACCAGGATCTGCGCCGCTCCCATGATACCGGCGATGGAGAACTGCACCATCATCCCCGGCGAGGCCTGGCCGTAGCGGGTCGCCATCACCGATGGCTTCTCTTCCTTCTCAACAGCCGCCCGGGATTGCGTCGCGACGACCGTCAGCGGCAGCTGGCGCCACGCCGCGATGGCCTCGTCCAGCGCGCCCATCAGAAACGACTCGTCGGCGGCCTGGCCCTGCGCTTCCAGCGCCTCGGCGCTGAGTTGGGCTGCTTTGACCGCGCCGCGCAGGCGCACAGCGGCGGCCTGGATCGCGGTCTGCGCCGTTGAACCGGCAGCAGTGCCGCCATCAGCGACGACCGTCAAGGGAACGTCCTCTCCTGCAAGTACCCGCTCGCTGTAGCCGGCAGGGACGATCACGGCAGCCGCCATGTCTTTGCCCACCTTCCTCTCCACACGGTCAACGGACTCGTCTGACGCCACCGGACGAATCGCGTCGGACGCCTCAAGCAGGTCAAGCAGATGGGTGCTGAGGACGCTGCCGTTGTCCTGATCCACGAAGGCGACCGGCAGGCGTGGATCGCTCTGGCCGCCCGCGCCGCTAAAAATCATCCCGAAGAAGAGCGTGAACCCGATCGGCATAGCGACCAGAAACACCGGCGTCATCCAGTTGCGGACGAGTTGTTGCAGGTCCTTGACCATCAAGTCAATGCTGCGCATCAATGTCCTCCCAATCGCTTTCTAAACCTGAGCACGCCAATGGAGAAAAAGACAGCGGTCAGGGCGAGCATCACGACAAGGGGCAGGAGCACATCGCCGATGCCACCGCCGTCCATAGCCAACCGCCACGCCCGCAGCGCCCAGCCGTGCGGCGTGAAGAGCGGCAGGGTTGCCGCGATCCCGCCACCTGCGCCCGGCACCGTACCCGTGAACACGCTGCTGATGCCCACCATGCCCACCACTGTCATCACGCCACCGAGGACGATGCCCGCCTGCCTGGTGTCCCTGAGCCACGACATGACAAAGATGCCGAAACTGCCCGCCAGGACGACCAGGCCGACGATAGCCAGCAACATGGGGCCGGGCGCGCCCCAGGTCGTCTTGAAGACCAGGGACGAGAACGCCATCAGAACCGACACCTGGACGATGATCAGAGCAAACACGGCGATGAGTTTGCCGCCCAGAATGGCGGACATCGGGGTGGGAGTGGTGGAGAGCCGGGGCAACGTCCCATCCTCTTTTTCCTGCAAGATAGTCAGCGCCGACGCCGCACCGGCGTAGAAGGCGTAGAAGATGATCATAGAGGCCATAATCCCGCCGATCATCGCCAGCAACCGATTCCCCTGCTCTTTGCTGCCGGCAGGGGATCGGACGGTAAGCAGTGTGCCCGCTCCCTGACCCTCGGCCAGTGAAGCTGACCATTCCCCATAGCGCATGGCGATATTCTGTATGGTCGTTCCATCCACCGTCACGCCTCGCTTGGCCAGTTGCGCGTAGGCTATGCTTGCCGCGATCCTGGAGCCGGTCAGCGCGTCCACAAACTGGGTGACGATGGACTTGACGATGCCCGGCCCGATGGTCAGCGTGGGATCGTGATAGACCTCAATCACGGCCCGGCCCTGTGGGTCAAACATGGCGGCGCTCAGGTCCGCCGGGATGATGATGGCGACGTCGGCCTCCTGCCGATCCACGGCGGCGCGGGCGGTGGCAGCGGAATTGCTTTCCGTCACCGCCAGAAGGCCGCCCAGTTCCTCGGATTTGAGGAAGTCGGCCAGCATCTCGCCGGCAGAAAAGTTGCCGTAGGCCGCCACCGGCTCATCAAGATTCACCACCACGACGTCTATCTGCGGCAGGTTGAATCTGCCGTCGCTGGCCAGCCCGCCGAAGGCAAAGTAAAAGATCGCGCCCACCAGCACCGGCACGCCGATCCCCAGGCCCAGGAAGAAATAGTTGCGCAAGAAGCGGCGCAAATCTTTCAGAGCGATATCCAGGACTTTCATTGGGTATCTCCCGTTAAAACGTTAATTACGCTT
The DNA here is from genome assembly GCA_937138275.1 of uncultured Chloroflexota bacterium. Taxonomy (GTDB): domain Bacteria; phylum Chloroflexota; class Anaerolineae; order B4-G1; family DUEL01; genus SpSt-77. Next base: position 1,058 of record CAKZOY010000096.1, on the reverse strand, counting down.
TACGTTTCAGTCTCTCAACGCCCGTCCCGTCAGGTGCAGGAACACCGTCTCCAGGTTCGGCTCCTGAATCTCCACCGAGGTGATGCGCGCTCCCGCCTGTGTCGCTGCCTCAAAGAGGTGCGGCAGGACGAGGTTGCTGTCGTCGGCCAGCACGGTGACCCTGCCGCCCTCCGCCGAAACCCGATGCACGCCCGCGACTGCCCTCCAGCGCTCAATTACGGATGTCGCTTCAACGTTGAGCGTGAGATCAATCCGGTGAAGTTCACCGACAATCCGGACCAACTCTGTGTGCGTACCCTGCGCGATCAACTTGCCGTGATCTATGATGGCGATATGGTCGGAGAGTTCCTGCGCCTCTTCCATGTAGTGGGTGGTGTAGAGGACCGTTGTCCCCCGCCGGTTCAGTTCCTTCACGCTATCCAGGATGCTGCGCCGGCTTTGGGGGTCAATACCCACGGTCGGTTCATCCAGGATGAGCACCTGGGGCCGGTGCAGGAGCGCAATACCGATGTTGAGCCGTCGCTTCATGCCGCCGGAGAACTTGGACACGCGGCCCTTCTGCCGGTCGGCCAGGCCGATCACTTCCAGCACCTCGTCCACGCGCTGCTTGAGCAATTTGCCGCGCAGGCCGTACATTTTGCCCCAGAAGGTGAGGTTCTCGCGCGCCGAAAGGTCCTCGTAGAGCGCGACCTCCTGCGGGACAACGCCGATCAGCGCTTTGACCGCCATCGGCTCCCGTGTGACAGAGTGACCCAACACGAATACATCGCCCTGGGTCGGCCGGAGCAGACATGAGATGACCGAGATAGTGGTCGTCTTGCCCGCGCCGTTGGGCCCCAGCAGGCTGAAGATCTCACCCGCCTGGACATCAAAACTGACGCCCTGCACGGCGCGCACGTCGCCATAGTATTTGTGCAGGTCCCGAACTTGAATCGCTTTTTCGTCGCTCATGGCTTGTTCCTTCTCCCGATAACGTCAAATGTGCTTTTTCACAAAACAGATCTTGACTTCTAGGCTGCAGCAGCCAAAAGTTTGGACAAGGCTTTGTCATGCCGGTC
>CAKZOY010000095.1 GCA_937138275.1 uncultured Chloroflexota bacterium | reverse complement strand
CGATAGCCCGTTGGCTTTTGCCCTGCCAGCGGCCTTTTCAAAGGGCACAGCCGCTAATTTTTGTTTTATAACTTAAATTACCTGATACGAAACCGGGAGAATCAGTGGCTCTTCCGCTGTGAACAGGTCCAGGTCAAACGAAAACCGATGCCCAAGGTAAAACTCGGCCAGTGCGGTACCCCCGGTCAGATAGAACTGCGATTGCTCCGGCAAAGTCGCCCAGATCTCCAGAAACCGCTTCTGGAGGGGCTGGAGCAGTCCTTTACCCCTGAGCATGTCGGGACTCCAGATACATTTTCCAGAGGCGGTGGAGGTGGGGTGGGAGGTTCAGGTCATCCAGCAACGCCTCTACTTCGTCCAGATTCAGCGTGCCAACATCCTCCGCCCGCCCGTGGAGAAGGACCTGGCGAATGTACCAGCGCCGCTGGAACGGGTCTTCCAGGTCCAGCATGTCGGTGCTCCAGACGATATGACGGGGTGGGCGAAAGGCAGCCATCTATCCCCCAAAGAGAATTCGCTCCACCTCCGTCAGGCGGGCGATCCCCTTGACCTCGTAGGGGAGCAGCGGGAGGCGGACCAGGGTCATCCGCCCGCCGAACTCCTCCTCCAGCATCCGCAGATAGGGCTGCTGCATCTCCATCCGCTGACGGAGGAAGTCGCCGTTGGCGCTCAGGATGATGTCGTTGATGATGAGGTAGCGGACGGTGAGGCCGAACCGTTCCAGGTCGCGGATAACCCGTCGGCTCTGGTAGACGCCCAGCGCCTCCGGAATGGTGACCAGGATGAACTCCACGTTGTGGGGGTCGCTGAAGAACCGAATGGTCTGCTCAGAAAGTTGCTTCCAACTCTCAATGATTTCTAAGAACGGCGTGCGGGAGAGTTTGAAGGTGTCCCGCACCTCCAGGTAGACGCGGGGGGCCACCCGCAGGTGCTCCAGAAAGCGCTGCGGCAGGCCCAGGAGACGGAGAGTGTCTCCGGCGGGCGCGGTATCCCAGACGATCCGGTCGTAGCGGCCGTCCCGCACCCGCTCCAGGATGTAATCCAGCATGAACTCTTCCTGGATGCCCGGAGCCATCGCCACGTAGTCCACCACCTCGTCGTAGGGCAGGTCCACCAGCGCCGACGCCGCCGCATACACCTCCGGCCCGAATTTCTCTTTCCACTGCCGCATAACCTCGTCGGGGTCAATCTCCAGGGCGTAGAGGTTCTCCACGCCGGGGATGGGTTTCTCGGTACGGCCGACCTCCGTCTCAAAGATGTCGGAAAGGGAGGGGGTCAGGTCGCTGGAGATGATCAGGGTGCGATAACCGGCGCGGGCGAAGTGGAGGGCCGTGGCGGCCGAACTGGTGGTCTTGCCGACGCCCCCCTTGCCGCCGAACATCAGGACTCGCTGGGAAGTGAATTTCAGGGCTGATAGAGACATATATCCCACCAATGGTTGGAGATTGAGCAGATCGGAAGGGACTCCATAGGTTTATTATACACCGGTTTAGATTATGCCACAACCGAAAGGGGGTACTTTGTAGAGATAGCAGCCTCACCGCGCACGCCCGACTACTTCCCGAATCTCTCTCAACTCCTTCATCCCCAACAGCATCGCGGCCAGCAGATACCCCCCGGCGCCGACGACGATGCCGCCCCCGCCCGCGGCGATCGTCCCCAAGGGGCCAGACGTCCAGCGGGCCCAGACCCACAGCAGCCCGGCCATCGCCAGGGTTGCCAGAGCGCCCCGTCCCACCGATGCCCCCAATGTCCGCCCCTCCAGCCCGCCCAGGCGGGGACGCAAAAGCGCCATCAGACCCGCCATCTCCAGAAGCGTCGCCACGGAGTTGGCCAGCGCCAGCCCCCCATAAGGCGGCAACCCCGCCCAGGCAAAGGCCGCCGAGAGCGTCAGGCTCAGGACGACGTTCAGCCCCATCGCCAGCCCCCCGACCCATACCGGCGTCCAGGTATCGTGGAGGGCGTAGAAGGCGCGGACAATGATTTCCACCCCCGCGTGCCCCACCAGCCCCAGCGCGTAGAAGGCCAGCGCCCAGGCCACCGCCTCGGTGGAGGATGCCCGGAACGCGCCCCGCTCAAAGAGGAGCGCCACCAGCGGTCGCCGCAGCACCAGCAACCCCACCGCCGCCGGAATTGTGACGAAAAAGACCATCCGCAGCGTCGTCGTCAGGGTGCGGCGCATCATCTCCCGCTCCCCCCGCGCCGCCTGGTCGGCGAAGGTCGGAAAGACCGCCGTTGCCACGGCCTGGGCGAAGACCCCCTGGGGCAGCAGCATCAGCAGCCAGGCGTAGTTCAGCGCTGAGACCGCCCCCTCCCCCAGGCGGGAGGCGATATTCGTGTTGACCAGAAAGTTCAGGTGGACGGCCGCCAGCCCCAGGACGCGCGGCGCCATCAGACGCAGGACCTCCCGCACGCCGGGGTCGTTCAGGGTGAGGACAGGCACATACCGCGCCCCGACGCGGGGGAGGCCCGGCAACTGTACCGAGAGGTGGAGGACGGCCCCCAGGACGTAGCCCAGAGCCAGGGCACGGGCGCCCAGGCGGGATGCCAGCAGTCCCGCTGCGGCGATAAGAGAAAGGTTCAGGAGACTGGGAGCCAGGGCGGGGAGGACAAAATGCTGGCGGGCGTTGAGGATGCCCATGATGACCCCGCTCACGCCGAAGAGGACGGGAGCCACCAGCATTATCCGCATCAGGGAGACGGTGAGCGCCTGCTGGGCCGGAGGGAATCCGGGGGCCAGCACCGTCGCCACCAGTGCCGGAGCGATCCCCCAGGCCAGCACCGCGGCCGCGGTGAGCGCCACCAGCACCAGGTTGATGACAGCACTTGCCAGGCGCCATCCCCCTGCGGCGTCGTCGCGGGCGAAGTATCCGGCGAAGGTGGGAATGAAGGCCGAGGCCAGGGCGCCACCCGCCATCAGGGAAAAGAGCAGGTCGGGGATGCGCGCGGCCGCCAGGTACGCGTCGTACTCGGCGCTGGTGCCGAAGACCGCGCCGATGACCATCTCCCGCGCCAGGCCCAGCGCCCGGCTGAGGACGAAGAGGGCCATCACCTGGGTTGCCGCGCGGGCGATACGGGCGCCCGGCGAGGGGGCCGGCCGTTCCGTCTCATGCATCGTAGTACAGTTTCACCTCGTAGGGATGGGGCCGGATGCGCACCGCAAGGTCGTTTTCCCGCATCGCGGCGATCCAACGCCGGATGAGGTCATCGCTGAAGACCCCGCTCGTCCTGAACAAATCGTAACCATGAGAATCTCTGCGGCCCGTCCTCAGCGCAACGGCCAGAAGACCGGCACCAGGGCCAGCACGCCCAGAAAGATGATCAGCGTCAGCGGCCAGCCGATGCGCAGGTAGTCCAGGGGCCGGTACCCGCCCGCGTTCATCACCAGTACGTTGACCGGATGGCCCAGGGGGGTTATGAAGGTGGTGGAGGTTGCGAGGGCGACCCCCATAGCCAGCGCCTGGGGGTTGAGCCCGCTCTGCAACGCCACCTGGATGGCTATGGGGGCCACAAAGGAGGCTACCGCCGCCCCGTGCATCACCTGAGATAGCCCCATTGCCAGGAGAAACAATCCGGCCAGCAGGCCTGTCGGTCCGCCGGAACCCAGCAGGGCCAGCACCCGGTCGGCCAGCCAGGTCGCCGCCCCGCTTTTGGTCATCGCAATGCCCAGAGACATCATCCCCGCCACCAGGAAGACCGTCCGCCACTCAATGACCTCGTAGGCCTGATCCATCGTCAGCACGCCCGCCAGCATCATCGCCAGGGCCCCGCCCAGCAGAATCTCCGCCACGGCCTGGTAGTTGACCGCAGCCAGCAGCAGCGCCAGGACGGCGATCCCCGCGGCCAGCCACCCCTTCCCGGCAACGGGCAGAATCTCTTTCTCATCCGCCAGCAGGATCAGGTCCGGCTCGCTCCGCAGGACCGGCAACCGTTCCCGCGGGCCCTGCAGGAGCAGCGCGTCGCCGAACTCCAGGGGGAGGTCGGAGAGATTGGTCCGGATCGGGCGCCCGGCCCGCCAGATAGCCAGGACGGTGAAGCCGTACTTCTCGCGGAAGTTGGCCTGGCGCAACGTTTGGCCGATCAGGCTGGAACGGGGCGAGAGGACCGCCTCCACAACGACCACCGCCGGAGATTCCAGGTCCTCTTCTCGCCACTCGCGCGGCGGGAGAATCTCCAGATAGGGGGGACGGTCCCGGCGGCGGAATTCTTCCAGGTTCCCCTCCAGGAGCACCACGTCTCCCTCCTGAAAGACAAAATCGGGAGATGGCGCCAGGATCACCTTTCCGCCTCGTTCCAGACCGACGACGCTGAGGCCGTAGATTTCCCGGAAGGTGCTCTGGGCCAGGGGACGGTCAATCAGGTAGGAACCCGCCGGGATACGGGCGCGGAACAGCCGCTCGCCCAGACGGTACAGCTGCACCAGGTCCTGCTCCGGAGTCCGAACGCCCTCCGTCCGCTCCCGGATGGGTTGAATGGGCAGACTCCGGCGGCCCCAGAGGGCCATATAGGCCACGCCGATGGCGACCAGAGGCAGGCCGACGGGGGCAAAGTCCAGGAGGCCGAACCCCCGTATCCCCTGATCCCGCAGCAGTCCGCTGACGACGATGTTGGTAGTCGTGAGGAGGGTCGCCATTCCGCCCAGCATCGTGCCGAAGGCCAGAGGCATCAGTAGCCGGGTCTGGGGTACACCGGCCTTGCGGGCCGCCGAGGAGACCGACGGCAGGAGGATGGCAGCCGCAGCGATGTTGTTCATCACCAGAGAGAGCGACGCCCCCGCCAGCATCGTCCCGACGACCAGATAGGATTCCCGTTTTCCCACTATCTGTAACAGAAGGTCCCCGATCCGGTCGGTCACGCCGGTGCGTCGGAGGCCCTCGGCCAGGATGGAAATCGCCATAATGGTGATGACGGCGGAGCGGCTAAAGCCGGAAAAGGCCTCCTGGGGGGTCAAGACGCCGGAGATGCCCAGGGCCACCAGGACCAGCAGCGCGACCAGGTCGGCGCGCAACCGTTCGCTGAGGATCAGCAAAACCGCCGCCGCCAGAATGAGCAGGGTGATGGCGAGATCGGAGAGTCCTGCCACGGCCTCCAAAACTTCACGGAAAACGGGGTTTTGTGCCACAGATTCCACGGGAGTAACTATTCAGCCAGGGGGAGACCCACCCCCGGCCCCTCTCCTGTGCTGCGGGAGAGACCTCATCCTCACCCTGTTGCCTTCGGCGATACCCCTCTCCCAGAGGCTGTTGAAAAAGTCGGATTTTCATCCAGCAGCAGGTCGCTCCTGAGGAGAGTGATGATACCCCTCCCCCCTTGCCCCCCTCCCCACGGGGCTGCGCCCTCGGGGGATTTTTGTATGGGTTTTGGCGCTGGCGGCCTTCGGCCGCCAGCGCCAAAACCCATATTTTTCTCCCCCGCTTGCGGGGGAGAAGGGGGCTGGGGGGATGAGGGAGGCAAAACGCCGCCCCAAAGAGCGGGACAGGCCTCCAGCACCTTATCCCTCGCCACTTTTTCAGCACCCTCTCCCAATGGGAAGGGAAAGGGGTTGGGGGAGAGGGTGAGGTTTCCCCCTCAACTCAACCGGCTGAACAGTTACCCACGGGAAAATCTGTGGCAACGATATCAGAACAGTCTCAATTGCTCGGCCTGGGGCGGGGGCTGGTATTCCGCCACCTGCTCCGCTTTCGCCAGCACTTCGGGGATGCGGCGGAAGTCCTCCTCCACCGTCCGCCGCAGCGACGGCTGATGGAGGGCCGCCGCCGGATGGTACATCGGGAAGCAGATGATCCCGCCGACCCGCTGAGGCTGACCGTGGACGTCCGAGATGCGGGCGCGGGGCAAAAAATGGGCCATGGAGAACCGCCCCAGGGTCACCACCAGTTTGGGCCGGATCAAGGCCAACTGTCGGTCCAGGAACGGACTGCAGGAAGCGATCTCGTCGGGCAAAGGATCCCGGTTGCCCGGCGGGCGGCACTTGACGATGTTGGTGATGTAGACCTCCTCCCGGCGCAGGCCGATGCTGGCTAACAGTTCCTCCAGGAACTGCCCGGCCTGACCAACGAAGGGACGCCCCTGCTGGTCTTCGTGGAATCCCGGCGCCTCTCCCACAAAGACGATGGTGGAATTCGCCGGACCCTCCCCAGGCACCGCCTGGGTACGTCCCCGATGGAGGATACAGGCGGTACAGGCACGGATTTCGGCGGCGATTTGGTCCAGTTCCGTCACTGGTCACCTCCTTGTGTTCGCGTATCGCAAATTGCGTGTCGCGTGTCGCAAATCGCGTGTCGTTGGGGCAGGTTGTCAGATTTGCAGGTTCTGCAGGCGCTCCTCTACGGCGCGCCGGAGTTCCTGCAGATGGACGATCGCACCTTCATTCAGCGGACCCAACCGCATCAGCCACGCATCCTCCCCATCCCGGTAGTAGTGGCGATGGACGCCGACAAACTGGAATCCCAGATCGGTGTAGAGGTTCTGGGCAATCCGGTTGGACGCCCGTACCTCCAGAGTGATGAAATGGACCCGGTACTTCAGGGCGCGCTCTATAGCCATCAGGAGGATGTACTTTCCCAACCCCCGGCCGCGCCAGTCGGGGTGGACTGCGATCGTTGTGATGTGGGCCTCGTCAGATAGGAGACGTATCCCGACATAGCCCAGGATAGGGGAACGCGGGGACTGCCACAGCCCCTTGAGCCGTTCCCACCAGGTTTCGGAAGAGGCCTCTTTCTGAGGTTGAAGTACGTAAAACAGGGAATCCGTCCCATAGCGAAGTTCATGCCGATACGCCGATTCCGGCCAGGGGGTCGGAAAAGACCGCTGTTCAATCTCCATCAGTTCCGGAATGTCCTCCTCCCGCATCGGTCGGAAGACGAAGGGAAAGGCGGATCGGGAATTGGTGGATTGGGAATTGGGAGATTGGGGATTGGGAAAATGGGGACGGAAGATAGACGGTTTCATCGCATGTCCGTAGGGAATTGCAGGTACAGCGGCGCCAGGGTAGCCGGGTCGTCCGTCTCGCCCCGGCGCAGTCGCTCCCAGGCCAGTTCGGCCAGAAAGCCCGCCCGCCGCAGACAGCGGGCCGGTGGGAGCACCGTTACCAGGTCACCCCGCTCTTCGGCCAGCCGAAGTCCTTTTTCGTCTACTTCGCCACAGAGCAGGATGGGGGCAGTGAGATCGGCGAAGAGGCTCTCCCATGTGGCGAGGAAGGGGTCATCCCGCCGTTGCCATCCCCGACGCCAGCGGTAGCGCGCAACGCACAGGCGGCCCCGCCCGGCCTGCAGAACAGCCAGCAGCAGACGGCGGTCCTGCTCCTGGGCCGCGGCCAGAATGTCCAGGGTGGGAACGCCGATCAGGGGGATGCCCCGCGCCAGGGCCAGCCCTTTGGCAACCGCTATCCCCACCCGCAGACCGGTGAACGACCCCGGCCCCAGGGCGACAGCCACCGCCGAGAGGGCCTCCGGACGAGCCTCCAGTTCTTCCAGCGCCTCCACAACGCGGGGCATCAGTTGGGTCGTGTGCTGACGGCCCGCCTCCCAGGTCATCTCGTAGCGTACGGCACGCCCATCATGGAGGGCAAAACTGGCAAAGCGGGTCGCCGTATCCAGTGCCAGGAGCATCTTATCCTCCGAACAGGGCGCGGCGCAACGCCTGCAGCAGGGGCATATACGCATCCCCCAGGGCAGTGAAGAGCAGCCGCCGACGGTCGCCGTCCGCAAACTCCAGACGCACCCGGAGATGCTCTGAGGGGAGAACCGACGCCGCCCGCTCTGGCCATTCCACCACCACGACCGCGTCGGGCGCCTCCAGCCACTCCTCCAGCCCCAAACTCTCCGCCTCCCGGGGGTCTTCCAGACGGTAGAAGTCCACATGCAATAGCCGCTGACGCCCGGCAGGTCGGCGGTGCTCCCGAATCAGGACGAAACTGGGGCTGAGAACCGGCGAGGTAGCGCCCCAGCCTTCGCCGATGCCCCGGGCCAGCACGGTCTTGCCCACTCCCAGCGGTCCCTCCAGGCAGACGACCTGCCCACCGCGCAGCAACTGCCCCAACCGAACGCCTACCCGGTGGGTCTGCTCGGCACTACGGGAAATGACTTCCAGCGAACGCTGGTCCAGGATCGGAGTCATCAGAGGGGATTATACAACGCAAGTGGGCAAGTGGGCAAGTAGGCAAGAGGCAAGGGAGGGCAGGGGTGCTTGCGACAAAATTTTATTATTCCCACCGACCAGGGATGGAGACGCCGCAAGAAGGGCAGCGCCCCTCGCGCATCCGGTTCTGCACCAACTGGATACCCCAGCGCTGGATCACTATCTCCCCGCAGGTGGGACAGTAGGTGTTTTCGGCCGGATGGCCGGGGATATTGCCGATGTAGATGTACTGCAAACCCAGCGCTTGTGCCATAGTACGGGCTTTTTCCAGCGTCTGCACCGGAGTCGGTGGGGTGGTGAAGTGATAGGCCGGATAGTAACGGGTCAAATGCCAGGGGGTCTCCGAACCCAGGTCCCGAACGATACGGGCAGCGATGTCCCCCAGGACACCGATCTCATCGTTGACCCCGGGAATGACCAGCGTGGTCACCTCCACCCAGACGCCCAGTTCCCGCGCCCGCCGCAGGTTCCGCCAGACGACTTCATTGTCGGCCTTGCAGTATTTTCGTACAACCTCCTGATCCCCCTTCACGTCCACGTTCATCCCATCCAATCCCGCCTCGGCCAGGAGTTCCAGCGCCTCTTCGGTCATGTAGCCGTTGGTGACGAAAGTATTGTACAGCCCGGCCTGGCGGGCCAGGCGAAAGACCTCTAAGGACCACTCCAGGCTGAGGGTGGGCTCGTTGAAACTGATAGAGATCCCCTGACACCGCCGCCGGACTGCCTCTACTACAAACCGATCCGGGGTGTAGAATTCTCCCCCGATGGGTGGTACCTTGGATATCTCCCAGTTCTGGCACCAGGGGCAGGCGAAGTTGCACGACCATGAACCGGCGGTCAGGGCAACGGTACCGGGATAGAAATGATAGAGGGGCTTCTTCTCTATCGGGTTGGCCGAAAGGGAAGAGACGAGACCATAGGATAGGGTAACCAGGATTCCTTCCCGGTTCTGACGGGTGCCACACCAGCCGGTCTCGCCGCGCTCCAGCATGCAGCGGCGGGCGCAGGTACCGCAGCGCACCCGGTCGCCGACCGGTTCCTGTAAGAGGGCATTGCGGATGAAAGGAGCGTTCATTATTCCGCATTCTACCCCCACCCAAGGGATTCCGCAAGGCGGAAACTGTTACAAACTCATTTCCGTTTTGAGACAAGTCAGGTTGAAACTTGCGGCTTCGGGATGCTCACGATATGTGATTCCTGGTATTGCTGGAATAATTTGTCCATTTACAATACGGTCAGGCTGAGCCCCAAAAGGGCGCTGAAACGTAACTACATTGACAACGGCAAATTTTAAGTTATAAAACAAAAATTGGTAGCTGTGCCCTTTGAAAAGGCCGCTGG
>CAKZOY010000094.1 GCA_937138275.1 uncultured Chloroflexota bacterium | reverse complement strand
CAAGGGGGAGAGGGGGGCAAGGGGGGTGAGGGGGATAAAGGGAATCCCTGGCAACAAAGAAAACCTCGGAACGAACATTCGGACTCCCACCCGGGCAAGGGATGATACGACTTTGTGAGACTTTGTGAAAGACCGGGTGATACGACTTTATGAGAATCAACACTTTATGGGAAAAAAGGGTTTTCGGGGCAGAAGGCAATACCCTCTGCCCCGAAAACCCTTTCTGCTGTTAGACCTCTTCTCCGAAACGGGGACTGAAACGCAGGAAGATGAGGTATCCCACCACCAGCACGGCCAGCGAGGTCACTGCCGTCCGCAGGAGAAAATCCCACGCCGTGGGAGCGCCCCAATAGAGGAGGTCGCGGTACGAGGAGATAATGGAAGCCATCGGATTCAGCCGCAAAAGCCACGCCCGCACGTTGATGGAGACCCCCCAGAGGACATATCGCTCCGGCACCGTGGTGAGGGGGTAGAAGATAGGGGTGAGGAAAAACCAGGCCAGCAGGAGCACGTCCATAATCAGGCGCGTGTCCCGGTAGAAAACGTTGAGGGTGGCGGTGATCAGGCCGACTCCGGTGGTGAACATCACCTGGATGAGCAGCGTGACCGGAAAAAGGAGAGCCCAGGGGGTGATGCGATTCCCCATCACCAGCGCCAGCAGGAAGAAGACGGGGAGGGAGATCAGGAAGTGGACCATGTTGCTCATCACGGCGGCAATGGGGAGCACTTCGCGCGGGAAATAGACCTTCTTGATCAGCGGAGCGGCATCCACGATGCTGTTGGTGGATTGGGAGACGGCATTGGTGAAGAAACTCCAGGGCAGGAGCGCACAGAGGATGAAGACTGGGTAGTTGGGGAGGTTGGAACGGCCCGCCAGGACATTAAAGACAATGGTGTACACCACCATCATCAGCAGCGGGTTCACCCAGGACCAGGCCACGCCGAGAAGGGAGTTCTTGTAGCGGGCCTTCAGGTCCCGCACCACCAGGTTAAGGACCAGGTCCCGATAGCGCCAGAGTTCGCGAAAATGTTCTCTCATCGGGCCCTTCGGGAGAGGTTCTACGCCTCCGGCTCCGCGATGGGCTGCGTCTGGGCGCGGCGGACGTGCCGGTAGATATAGTAGGCCATCCCCGCCAGGAGCGCGATGGCGATGGGGATATCAAAGGGGCGCATGATTTCCCGAATCCGTTCCCACTCGCTCCCGAAGGCGTGACCGGCAATCGCCAGAGCCCCGCACCAGATAAAAGAACCGACGAAACTGTAGACCGTGAAGCGGAGAAAGTGGACCCTGGTCACCCCGGCCGGGAAGGAAATGAACGTGCGCACGATGGGCATAAGGCGGGATATGAAAACGGCCCAATCCCCCCAGCGGGCGAACCAGCGGTCCGCCTGCTCCAGGTCGTGCTGGGAGATCAGGATGTACCGCCCCCAGCGCCGGAGGAAGGGGCGCCCTCCCCAGAACCCCAGCAGGTAAGAGGCGATGGAACCGATGGTGCAACCCAGCGCGCCGTAAAAGCCCCCATCCAGCGCGGCCCGCCAGAGCAGGAGCCCCTTTGCCTGCACCAGCATCCAGCCCGCCAGGGGCATCGTCACCTCGCTGGGGATGGGGATATTGGCGCTCTCCAGCGCCATAATCAGCACCACCCCGGGCCAGCCGATGGCGTTCAACACGGAATGGAGAAATTCCATAATGGCCGCTTCAATCGCTTCCACACGACTCCTTCCGGTACAGGATTGATGATGGGGATCGCGGACCGACGATTCGTCCCGGCTTACCGGGGGCTTATTATACCATCTGGGGCTATGGAGGGCAAATGAGCGCGTTCTCCCGACGCTTGTCCACCCCCTGTCCCCTTCTGGGGGAGAGGGGGGAAGAGCGGGGTTTTTGGGGCGGCGGCGAAGCCGCCGCCCCAAAAACCCCATTTCTATCCCCCCTCCCCGCGCGGCTGTAGATTCTCTCATGATGTCAAGTTTCGGGGCGGGCGGCCGAAGGCCGCCCGCCCCGAAACCCCCGTAAGGGCAAGGCTTGTCCTTGCCCTTATCTCCCCGTGCGGCGAACGCCGCTCCGCTCCGTAGCGCACTGCGAATGGCATAACGCTTGCAGTCAGTCGCCAAGCGCCAGCGGAGTGGCATTCCAGCCTGCGATAGCAGGGCTTCGCTTTAAGCCGGAGGGCTCAGCCTCCGGTAAAAGCCCGTGGGAGCCGATGCTGACCGCTTGACGGAGATCAACTCACACCAAGCGTTTTCAGTCGCCATACTCAGCCATAATGACGGCCGGCACCCCCACACCGGAGTCTATCTCTACCCGCGCGTTCCCCGCCCGAAGATACAGGCCGGAGGATTGCCCCCCATCCAGATTGAGCGCCGCCACCAGGGAGAGGTCGGATTCCGCCAGCCAGCGGGCCAGGGCGTGGAGCGAAAAGAAGCCGTCCTGGGCCACTAAGAAGAGGATTCGGCCGTCCCTGTCCTGGGCCACCGCCGTCCGACGGGCCGTGCGGCCGTCGTCGGCGTCGGGGGGAAAGATGGAACCGTCGGTCCGGATCAGCATCGGGAAGCCCTGCACTGCCTCTACCAGCCACTCGGCAGGGTCGTACGGGCGGGCGACCAGCCAGCGCACCTCTACCCGACCGCCGGGGAGGACGGCAAACATCCCTCCCATCCCCTCATACGATGTGCCGTAGGCCCGTCCATTGGTGACCAGGAGCCCGGTGGCGGTGTATTCCGGGGTGAAGAACCCCCCGTTGACCAGCATCAGGAGCGGAGAGCCATCTGCTTCCAGCGCCGCTGCCCATTCCGAGACCCGTCGCCCCGCGCCGGGGGTGTAGAGAACGCGGAAACGGAGACGGGCCGGGTCCAGCCGCACCAGCGTCACCCGTTCTATGACCCCACTGCCCATCGCCACCCGCATCCGGCGCAGTTCCACTCCGTCGGCAACCGCCAGCCAGCCCGTGTCGGGCGGTTCGGGGGTAGGGGTAGGGGATGGAGTGAAAGTCGGCGCCGGAGTGGAGGTAGGGGTAGGGGTGGGAGAAGACAAAGTGCCACAGGCAGAGAGAAGGAGCAAGACAAAAGATAGGACTTTGATTCGCTGCATGATTTTGCACATTTCACCTAATTATAGCCGACTTTTCCTCCGGGCTGAAATCGGGTATACTTCCCTCACCCGATTCAGGAGAAGAGACGTGCCCTTCACTCATGCCGTTTTTGACCTGGACGAAACCCTCTATCCCACCGAAGTGGGCCTGATGCAGGACGTCGGCCGACGGATCACCGAATGGCTGCAACGCCATCTGGGGCTGGAGGCCACCGAAGCGTCCCGTATCCGGGAACTCTACGTCCGCCTCTACGGCACCACGCTGGGGGGATTGCTGGCGGAGCATTCGGACAGGGTGGATGTGGAAGACTACCTGGCCTTCGTCCACGACGTCCCGGTAGAGGACTACCTCCGGCCCGACCCGGCCCTGCGGGCGATGCTGGAGACCATCCCGTTGCGCCGCGTCGTCTTCACCAACTCCACCTCCGAGCATGCCCTGCGGGTGCTGAACGCGCTGGGAATCGCCGACCTCTTTGAGCGGATTGTGGACATCCGTGCCCTGAACTTCATCCACAAACCCCGTCTGGAAGCCTATCAGCGGTTGCTGACCCTGCTGGGCGCGCGGGGGCCCGCCTGCATTCTGGTGGACGACCGCCCCGTCAACCTGCAACCGGCGAAACGCCTGGGAATGACGACCATTCTGCTGAACGGCCCATCCCAGGACGGGGTGGATTTCACCGTGGGCAGCATTCTGGAGGTTGGCCCACTGGTTCGTCAACTTTTGAGGAGAGACGGCCTTGGAACGACGGCTGAATGACTTGCGCAGACGGATGACCGAAGCAGGGGTGGACGCTGTAGTGCTGGTCCACCCTCGGGATGTCCTCTACTATGCTGGGACGGCCCGCCCGGCGACACTGGTCGTGGGGCCGCAGGATGCTGTCCTGCTGGTGCGGCGCGGGCTGGACCTGGCCTGTCGGGAGGCGACGGTCCGCGTGGAGGCGGGAGGTGGATGGGACCAGGTGGCAGCGGTGCTGGCGGCCCAGGGGCTGACCGGCGGGATGCTGGGGACGGACCTGGACGTGATGCCCGCCCAACTCTACCGACGGATGCGAGAGGCGCTGCCGACCTGGCCGGTGGAGGACATCAGCCCCGTTGTCCTGGCCCAGCGGATGGTTAAGGACGCCGACGAGATTCGCGCCACCGAAGGGGCTGCGGCCGTCGCCGACGCGGGCCATCAGGTAATGGTCTCCGTCCTCCGGGCAGGGATGACCGAACTGGAACTGGCGGCGGAAGTGGAGGCGGCCCTGCGGCGGGCCGGGCATGAGGGATACCAGCCCCTCCGCTACCCCGGCGCGCGCGGGGGCGGCGTCCTCCTGATGAGCGGGGAGAACCTGGCAGTGCGCGGCGGTCATGGCCTGGTCATCACCGGCGCCGGCCTCAGCCCCGGCACCCCCTACGGCCCCTCCCGGCGGGGAATCCGCCCCGGCGACCTGGTCGTGCTGGATATCGGCTCCACGTACATGGGCTACACCGCCGACGAGTCCCGCACCTACATCGTGGGAAAGCCCACTGCGGCCCAGGAGGCCCTCCACGAGATCGCGCTGGCGACCGAGGAGGCCGTACTGGCGGCCCTCCGTCCGGGCGTCTCCGTCGCCGAAGTCTATGCTGCGGCGGAGGCGGTAGTAGGCCGAGGTGCTCCCCCCCACTTCCCGCCGGGGTCGCTGACCCTCCCCGGCTTTGTCGGCCATGGGGTCGGGCTGGAGATAGATGAACCCCCCGTCCTCTGGCCGCGCCAACAGACCCTCTTGGCGGTCGGGATGGTGCTGGCGCTGGAGATAGAGGTCAGCGCGCCCGCAGATGGCATGATGGCGAAGGTGGAGGACACGGTGGTGGTGGAGGCCGGAGGGCCCCGCCTTCTCACCCGCGCGCCGCGGCGTCTCATACCGGTCGCTGAAGGGAACGGATGGTAGAGGCAGAAAGGAGCAACATGGCAAAGGTGACAGTTCACAGCAAAGCCCCGGACTTCGTGCTGGAGGACTTTCGGGGAAATCCCGTGCGCCTCTCCGACTATCAGGGGCGCAAACACGTGGTGCTGGTGTTCAACCGCGGCTTTATGTGACCGTTCTGCCGCCGGCACATGGCGCAGTTGCGCCAGGACTACGACAGATTCGTGGAACGCAATGCCGAGGTCATCGTCGTCGGGCCGGAGGATGCCGAAGCCTTTGCCCGGTACTGGGAAGAGAACCGGTTGCCCTTTGTGGGCCTGCCAGACCCCAAACACACGGTCTTGAAACTTTACGGACAGGAGGTCAACCTCTTCAAACTGGGCCGTATGCCTGCCCAGGCTATCATTGACCGGGATGGCATCGTCCGCTGGGTCCACTACGGCCATTCCATGAGCGACATCCCGTCCAACGACGAACTGCTGGCCCTGCTGAGGGAGTTGAACAGGGCTGGATAGTTGCAAGTCGCAAGTCGCAAGTTGCAGGGTCGCAGGGGGCGATTGGCGATACGCGACAAGCGATACGCGAAAGAAAGTCGCAGGTCGCAGAGTCGCAGGCGCAATCAGATTTGCGATACGCAACACAGAACACGCAACACGGAACACTTCCTATGCCCACTTTCTCTCGGCTGCTATTTGTCCTTCTCCTGGTCGGGTCCCTGCTGGCCTCTGGATTCCTCCCCCTTTCGGTCCCGGCCCCTGATCTCGTCGCGGCATCTGCTCCCGTCGCTTCGGCTCTGCCTTCCCCGCTCCTCCCCGCCTGGGCGCTCCCGGATGCGGCCCCATCCCGGACCGCCGAACCTCCCCCGCCCCAGGCCGTCCTGGAGCCCGCCCTGGCGCGCCTTCTGTATCCGGCCTCCGTCCCGACGACGCGCGGCGATGTGCGGAGTGCGGCATCTCCCGATGAGTCTCTGCGCGTCATCGTCGTCCTGCGGGAACAGGCGGAGCCCGAAGAGGCGGTCGGCCCGGCAGCCGTCCTATCCCCCGCCGCGGCCCGCGCCCGGATGGTCGCCTCCATGCGCGCGCTGGCCGACCGCACCCAGGCCCCCCTGCGGGCCTACCTGGATTCCGCCCGCGCCGCTGGTCTGGCGGAGGACTACACCCCCTTCTGGATTTTCAACGGCCTCGCCGTCCGCGCCCATCCCGACGTCATCCGCGCCCTGGCCGCCCGCCCCGAAGTCGCCCTGATCCGCCTGGACCACTACCGCCGCTGGCTCGCAACAATGCACAATGTACAATTCTCAATGCACAATGCACAATCTACCGAGTGGAACATCGCTAAAGTGCGCGCCCCCGAGGTCTGGGCGTCCCTCAACATCAGCGGCACCGGCGCGGTGGTGGCGGGGATGGATACGGGCGTGGACTGGCTCCATCCGGCCCTGCGCGTCAACTACCGCGGCTACAACCCCCACGGCCCCGCCGTCCACACCGGCAACTGGTTTGACCCCGTCACCGGTTCCCTCTACCCCATAGACGACCATGGCCACGGCACTCACACCCTGGGGACGGCCGTGGGGGGCGAAGGGATCGGCGTGGCCCCCGGCGCGCAGTGGATCGGCGTCAAAATGCTGAACCGTTACGGCTACGGCTACGACTCCTGGATTCACGCCGGATTCCAGTGGCTCCTGGCCCCCGGCGGCGACCCGTCTAAAGCCCCCGACGTGGTCAACTGCTCCTGGGGCGACGAGAATGCCGCCTCCACCGTCTTCCAGAACGACATCCGCGCCCTGCGCGCGGCCGGGATTTTCGTCGTCTTCGCCAACGGCAACAGCGGGCCCGGACCGGGGACCGTCATCTCCCCGGCCTCTCTTCCCGAAGCCTTCGCCGTGGGCGCCACCGACTCCTACGACGGAGTCGCCTACTTCTCCAGCCGCGGGCCCTCCCCCTGGGGCGAGGTCCGACCCCACGTCGTCGCGCCGGGCGTCTCCGTCCGCTCCGCCCTCCCCGGCGGCACCTACGGGCGCATGAGCGGCACCTCCATGGCTACCCCCCACGTGGCGGGACTGGTCGCCCTTCTACGCGCCGTCAGCCCGACCCTGAACATCACCCAGACTGCCTACCTCATCACCTCCACCGCTGTCCCTCTGAGCACCACCCTTCCCAACAACGATTCCGGCTGGGGGCGGATAGATGCCTTCGCCGCCGTCTCGGCGCTGATGAACGCCGGGATTGTGCAGGGGACGGTGCGCCGCGCGGGGGACGGGTTCCCCATCCCCGGCGCGACCGTCACGGCGACGCCGCGTGGGAGGGCCGGCGGGGGGAGCGCTACCACCGACGCCGAGGGCCGGTACCTGCTCTCCCTCGCTCCCGCCGTCTACGACCTCACCGCCGCGGCCTTCGCCTACGAACCCGCCACCCGCCGCAACATTTCGGTGACGGTCGGCAGCCTCATCACCGCCGACTTCGCTCTCACTCCCCTCCCCACCGGCACATTGCAGGTCTTCGTGACGGACGCGTCCGACGGGCGGCCCGTCACCGCCACCATCCGCGTCCTGGATACCCCGCTGGAGGCGACCGCGGCGGTCACCACCTTCACCCTCCCCGCCGGCGTCTACACCCTGCGCGCCCGCGCCCTGGGGTACTACGTCGTCACTGCCACCGCCGCGGTGACGGTGGAGGAGACGGCGGCCGTCACCATGACCCTGCCCCCGGCGCCCTCCGTCCTCCTGATAGATAGCGGCGCCTGGTACTACGAGAGCCAGATCGCCTACTATCGCCAGGCGCTGGACAACCTGGCCCTGGCCTACGACGAGCACATCATCCGCCGGATTCCTAATGACCTCCCCACCGCCGGTACCCTCCGCCCGTACGACGTCGTGATCTGGAGCGCGCCCTGGGACGGGCCCGGCTTTATCGGCGCCCAGGATGCTATCACCGAATACCTCTCGTCGGGGGGGAACCTTTTCCTGAGTGGGCAGGACGTCGGCTTTGTGGACGCCGGGTTCCGGTACTACTACCGCTACCTGAAGAGCCGTCTGGTCGCCGATAGCAGCGGGGTCTGGCGACTGGACGGCCTGCCCGACGACCTCTTCGCCG
>CAKZOY010000093.1 GCA_937138275.1 uncultured Chloroflexota bacterium | reverse complement strand
GTTTTAAGCCACGGATTACACGGATTACACGGATTTTTGTTTTAAGCCACGGATTACACGGATTACACGGATTTTTATATTTTGCGTAAAACGTATGTGTCCGTAGACAGTTTTGTAGTCCAGTGGATGGGAGAGACAAAGAATCTATGGGGGAACTCATTCACGGAGAACTTACCTATAGAATTATCGGTGCGGCAATGGAGGTTCATCGCCATCTTGGCCCCGGCTTTCTGGAATCGGTTTACCAGGCTTCTCTGGCCTATGAATTCGGTCTGCAAGGCATCCCGTTTGAGCAATTTCGCCGTCTGCCGGTTTCGTATAAAGGGGTGCTCGTCGGTGAATATGTGGCGGATTTCGTCGTGGACGATCAGGTTATTGTGGAAATCAAAGCGGTCTCTTCTTTAAGCCCCAGCCACGAGGCCCAGGTTCTCAATTACCTGGCCGCTACTGGCTTCCGTCTGGGCCTTTTGTTCAATTTTGGAGCAAACTCTCTTCAGTATAAGCGGTTAATACGCTAAATTTTCATTTTTTATATAATCTGTGAAATCCGTGTAATCCGTGTCTAAGGGGTGCAAAAATGCTGGTTCTGGCGGATATTGCGGAGGGTTTGACAGGCGTGCGACCGTCGGAGTTGGAGGGACGGTCCACATCGGTGGGGGTGGATTCCCGGCAGGTTCAGCCAGGCGGGGTGTTTGTGGCCCTGCGGGGCGAGCGCGCCGACGGGCATGACTACGTCGCCGACGCGCTGGCGCGGGGCGCGGCAATGGCTTTCGTCCAGCGGCCCGTGGAGGCCCCCGCGCCCGTCGTAGACCTGACCGTCTCTCCGCCCACGCTGCCATCTCCCTGGTCCCTGCCGGTCCTGCTCCGGGTGCCCGATACCCTGGCGGCGCTGCAGAAAGTTGCCGCCTTCTGGCGTCGCCGCCATTCCCCGCGCGTCATCGGCATCACCGGCAGCGTGGGCAAAACGACCACCAAAGAACTGATCGCGGACGTCCTTTCCCGGCGGTACCGTACCCTGAAGAGCGAGAAGTCCTACAACAACGAAATCGGCGTCCCGCTCACCCTGCTCCAGTTGACCCCGAAGCACGAGCGGGTGGTCCTGGAGATGGGGATGTACGACGTGGGGGATATCGCCCTTCTGGCGGATATCGCCCTCCCGCACGTGGGCGTGGTCACCATCATCGGGCCGGTCCACCTGGAACGGGCGAAGACCATGGAGCGTATCATCCAGGCCAAGACAGAACTGGTCCAGGCCCTGCCGCCTGCGCCAGAAGGGGTGGCGGTCTTAAACTACGACGACCCCAATGTGCTGGGGATGCGCTACGCCACCCCGGCGCGCATCTTCACCTACGGCCTTTCTCCGGAGGCCGACCTCTGGGCCGACCAGATAGAGGGGCTGGGGCTGGAGGGGGTGCGTTTCCGGCTCCATTACCGGGGCGATCGTCTCTATGTCCGCATCCCGCTCCTGGGCCGTCACTCGGTGCATACAGCGCTGCGGGCGGCCGCGGTGGGGCTGGTGGAGGGACTGACCTGGCAGGAAATCCTGGAAGGGCTGATGGCCCCTTCATCCCAACTGCGGTTGGTGGCCGTCCCCGGCCCGCGGGGTTCCACCATCCTGGACGACACCTACAACGCCAGCCCACCCTCTATGCTGGCGGCCCTGAACCTGCTGGAGGAGTTGCAGGGGCGCAAAATCGCCATCCTGGGGGATATGCTGGAGCTGGGCGATTACGAACGGGAGGGGCACGAGAAGGTGGGCCTGCGGGCGCTGGAGGTGGTGGACATTCTGGTGACCGTCGGGCCGCGCGGGCGCATCATCGGCGAGACGGCGCTCCGGTGGGGCATGCCCCCCGAGCGGGTGCACATTCTGGAAGATAACGCCGCGGCTATCCATCTGCTGGAGGACCTGGTGCAGGAAGGGGATGTCATCCTGATCAAGGGCTCCCGGGCAATGCAGATGGAAGAAATCGTCAACGCGCTGAGCCAGGGATAGGAGGGGTTATGGACTTTGCGCTGGCGCTGGCCAGTATCTCCTTCCTGCTGGCTGTGGGGTGGGGGCCGCTGCTCATCCGGTTGCTGCGCCGCTACAACATCGGCAAGCGCATCCGCATTGACGGCCCCAGCGGTCATCAGATCAAACTGGGCACCCCCACCATGGGCGGCCTGATGATCGTGGTGCCGGTCCTCCTGATCACCCTGGGGCTGAACATCTACAACCTGGTCCAGGGAACGCTGGTCGGCCGCTCCATCCTGGTGCCGCTGGGGGTGATGGTAGTCTATGCCCTCATTGGCGCGGTGGACGACCTGGCAGGAGTGCGAGGGGTACGTCAGGGTGAAGGGTTGACGGCGCGCCAGAAAATCGTCGTGGAGGTCATTCTGACCTTTTTCATCGCACTGGTGCTCCACTTCGGCCTGGGGCTGCGCAGCGTAGCCATCCCCGGGGTGAAGGAGAAAATTGACATCGGCCTTTTCTACATCCCGGTGGCGATGTTCGTGGTTATCGGCGCGTCCAACGCGGTCAACTTCACCGACGGGCTGGACGGACTGGCGGGGATCATCACCGCCAGCGCGTTCGCCGCCTACGGCGTCATCGCCTTCCTGCAGGGGCAGATTTATCTGGTCCGTTTCTGTTTCACCGTCGTGGGCGCCAGTTTCGCCTTTCTGTGGTACAATGCCCATCCGGCCCAGTTGTTTATGGGGGACACGGGGAGTCTGGCTCTGGGCGCTACCTTAGGGACCGTCGCGCTGATGACCGGCCAGTGGCTGCTGCTACCAGTGGTGGCGCTGGTGCCGGTGGCCGAGGTGCTCTCGGTGATCATCCAGGTGCTCTACTTCAAGTACACCAAACGGCGCTACGGTCAGGGGCGACGGGTCTTCAAAATGGCCCCCCTCCACCATCACTTTGAACTGCTGGGCTGGTCGGAGACGCAGGTGGTGCAGCGCTTCTGGCTGGTGGAACTGATGGCGGCGATGGCAGGGGTGGCGTTGGCGTTGGTTTAGGAGGGAGGGGGAAGTAAGGAGTAGGGAGTGAAGGGATGCTTGAGGATTATGAACTCGGACTGGGAATTTTGCTTTTGCGGTGATTGGATAATGTTTGGGAGCACCACGATAGTCCGTCCCAAAGGATGCACTTTTGGGGACGCGATGGGGCTTACTGGAGGCAGGAGCAATGGCTACTGATCCCAAAAAGGGATTCCTCGCCCTGGCCCTTCGGCTGGGACTGGTGCTGACCCTGCTGGGGGGAGCCAGACCGGTCTGGGGGGCGTTCCCGGTCTCTCTCCGAAAACTCCAGAACCCTGGGATTCTCCGCTCCCCGTTCCGGCCGAGCCTCTTGCCACTTTCCAAAGCCCGCTGGCTTTGCCGGAGGGGCTGGTCCCAGCCTTTCCCCAGGGGGCAACAGTGGCGACGACCCCTCAGATCCAGGAGGGCTGGCGGCTGCTCTACA
This sequence comes from uncultured Chloroflexota bacterium, assembly GCA_937138275.1. GTDB lineage: Bacteria > Chloroflexota > Anaerolineae > B4-G1 > DUEL01 > SpSt-77. The sequence goes on along the minus strand of CAKZOY010000093.1, from coordinate 2,047 downwards.
ACCCGCCAGCGGTGGCGCTCTTCAGCGGTGGAGCGACCTACGAATATCCCCTGGAACTCCCTCCCGGACGAGGCAACCTTCGCCCCGCCCTGCGTCTCTCCTATAACAGCCGTCGGGTGGACGGGATTCTGGCCTGGATCCAGGACTGGGTCGGCATCGGCTGGTCGGTGGACCTGATGGACATCGTGCGGGATGGGGCTGGTTATTGCTGGCCGGGGCAATCTCCGGCCATCTGCTTGGGAGAGCGCTTCCTGCTGGTGATGAACGGAACGGCCTATGAACTGGAGCCTCCCCTGGGCAGTTCCCACGGAGCCCCCGGCCGCTACTGGGCTAAGGACGCGCCGCACCTTTGGATCTGGTTTGTCAAGGGGGATTCCAACGCGCCCAACGAGAAGAAGTCCTACTGGCGAGTGCGCACTCCCGACGGCACGACCTACCGCCTGGGATATACCTTTAATTCGGAGCAGGTACTCCCCTACGTCATCGGAAGCGAGCAAGACCCGGCCCGCGCCGTCTACCGCTGGCGGCTGGATTCCGCCGAAGACACTTACGGCAATCGGATGGAGGTGGAATACGACGAATGGGGAGATAACAATAATAACCGGGCCAGCGTGCTCCGGGAAGTCCGCTACAACTTCACCCTTTCCGGCGGATGGGGGAGCGTGGTACGATTCTTCGGGAGCGGTTCCTCGGAGGTGCCCGAAGCCATCTTTCGTGATCCGGGCCCGTTGAACGGGATTGAGGTCTGGCATGCCGGCCAGCGGGTGCGCACCTATCAACTGGAGTACGGGGCAAACGGGCGGGGGGTGCGTTTCCTGCGCACCATCCGGGTGCTGGGGCGGGATGGACAGACCGCCATGCCGCCCACCAGGTTCTGGTATCAGGACTTTTTCAACAAAGAGTGGTGCGCTACTCCGCCCTACGACGAGTATCGCTGCGAGGTCTTTGCCTATCCCCGCTTGATCGCTGTGGAGAACGGCTTCGGGGCGCAGGTGAGGTTCTCTTACGGCTCTGATGGCCGGGCTGACAGCAATCAGCTCTTTTACAATTACCGGGTCCTCCAGCGGTGGGCATCTCCCACTATCGGTGTCGTCTATACCACCACCTATGCCTATGGCACCCGCTGCTACGACCAGACGGCCAGTGAGCCTTACTACACCAACGGGGGTGTGCTTTGCCGGGGGCGAGCCCCCCGACCCCACGGCCCCCTGGTAGGCCATGACGTCGTCACCGAGACGGTGTACGATGCCGGGGGAAGGGTGCTCGCAATCACTACCCACCGATTCTACATTGACGACCACAACTCCTGGCGGCGGGGGCTGGAGTATCAGGTTCAGGAGCGGGCGCCGGATGGCAGCCTGCTGCGCCAGATAGACCGCATCTGGGGGGAGACGCCCAACGGGAGTGCCCGCTGGGCCCATCTGGACCGGGAAGTGACGACCGATTTCAGTGGCGGGGGGAATGCCCAGAGGGCCGTATCGTTCGGATACGATGCTTACGGCAATCGGATTCGCGAGTATCGGGAAGGGAATACCGCCCTGACGGGAGACGAAACACTGCTACGGCGGGAGTTTCAACCCAACGAGGCGGCCTGGATCGTGGGCCTGCCAGCGCGGGAGATCCTCTCGGGAGGGGAGGAGGTGCCGCCGTTGCGGGAGACCCGCATCGCCTACGATGGCCAGCCCTGGGGCGCTCCGCCCATCCGCGGCAGCGTCACCGCCATCGCCACCGGACTGGAAGGCTGGGGCTGGGTGACGACCACGACCCAGTACGACGCCTGGGGCAATCCGGTCGCCGTGACCGACCCGCTGGGGCGGACGACCCGCACCGATTATGACCCCACCCTCCGTCTCTATCCGGTGGTTATCACCAACCCCCTCACCCAACCGACGCGCATCGGCTGGGACCTGGCGCTGGGGGTGCCGACGGTCATCACCGACGCCAACGGCGCCGCCACGCGGCTGGCCTACGACCCCTTCGGGCGGCTGACCGGGGTGACCTACCCCGGCGAGTCCGTCCCGGCGCTCCGGTACGCCTATCCCACCGG
>CAKZOY010000092.1 GCA_937138275.1 uncultured Chloroflexota bacterium | reverse complement strand
GCTCCATTTACGCCTACGGGGCACGGCAGGCCCTGAAGAAAAAGGACGAATAGCAGGTAGCAGATAGCAGGTAGCAGGTAGCAGGTAGCAGGTAGTGGGTAGTGGGTAGTGGATAGTCGGTAGCGGGGCAGGCCCTGAAGAAAGTAGATGGGGAGTTTTGTGTGGGGCAGCGAGGATGCCCCACACAAACTTTTCCGACGTTCACAAAAATCTTTGTGCCCCCTTTGCGCTATCTGCGTCTCTGCGGTTTTTTTTAACATCCACCAATCCCAGGAGGTTCCCTATGCGCATCCTGGAATCCGGAATGGGCGAACTGCTCCAGCCGATAGACCTGGACGAGTTCCGGGAATGGAACCGGGAGAAGAAGGCCCACGGTCTGGTGGACAAATTGATGACCGAACAGGAGGCTGTTGCCCGCTTCGTCTACGACGGGTGCTATATCGGCACCGAACTCTACGGCACCGTCCGCGCGCCAATGAGTCTGTGCCGGGAGGTGATCCGTCAGGGCAAAAAGGATCTGCGGGTCGCCGGGCAGGGGGTTCTGGAACTGGACCTCTGGCTGGGCGCGGGCATCGTCAAAACCCTGGACATCACCTACATCGGCCTGGAGGTCTACGGCACGTCCAACTGCCTGCGCCGGGAGGTGGAGAGCGGTCGGGTGGAGAAAGTCGTGGAGTGGTCCAACGGCGGCATCACCTGGCGCTTCAAGGCGGCGGCGATGGGTGTCCCCTTCATCCCGGTCCGCTCTATGCTGGGGACGGACACTCTGCGCTACAGTGCGGCCAAAGTGGCCGAATGCCCCTTCACCGGGATGAAAGTCTGCCTGATCCCTGCCCTCATCCTGGACGTGGGCCTCATCCACGTCCACCGCGCCGACCGCTACGGCAACGCCCAGATTGAGGGCATCAGCGGCTTCGCCTTTGAGATGGCGCGGGCCTGCAAGCGGCTCATCATCAGCGCCGAAGAAATCGTGGATACCGAGGAAATCCGCCGCTACCCGGAACGGACCATCATCCCCTACTATCTGGTAGACGCAGTGGCCCACGCCCCCTTCGGCTCCTACCCCGGCGAGATGGTCCATATGTACGAGCGGGACGAGGAGGCCATCCGGGAATGGGTAGAGGCTTCCAGAACCGAGGAGGGGACCCGCGCGTATCTGGACAAATACGTCTACGGCGTCGCCAGCCATCAGGAGTATCTGGAACTGGTCGGTTGGCAGCGCCTGGAGCGCGTGAAAGCCGCAGTGGAGGGACGGTGATGGCGACCGAATACAATCCCACTGAACTGATGATCTGTCTGGCGGCGCGCCAGATTCCGGACGGCGTGACCGCCTTCATCGGCACCGGCATCCCCATGCTGGCAGCCAGTCTGGCCCAGAAGATGCACGCGCCGAACCTGATCCCCGTTTTTGAGTTCGGCGGCACCGGCGCGCAACTGAAGCGCCTCCCGCGCGCCGTGGGTGAAGGGCGCACCTTCTATCGCGCCCTGGCAGCCTCCGGCATCTGCGATATTATGGAAACCGCCGCGCGGGGCTTCATTGACTACGGCTTCCTGGGAGGCGCCCAGATTGACCCGTACGGCAACCTGAACTCCACGATCATCGGCCCCCGTCACCACCCGCCCAAAGCCCGCCTGCCCGGTTCCGGCGGCGCCAACGACGTCGGCTCCCTGTGCTGGCGTACCATCATCATCATCCGCCACGACAAACTCCGCTTCGTCCCCAAAGTGGATTTCATCACCACCCCCGGCTACCTGACCGGGCTGGGCGCCCGGGAGGCCGCCGGACTCCCCCGAGGCACCGGCCCGTATCGCGTGGTCAGCACGCTGGCGCTGCTGGATTTTGACGAAGAGACCAAGCGGATGCGCCTGCGGGCCCTCAACCCGGGGGTGACGGTGGAACAGGTCATAGAGAACACTGGCTTTGAGTTGATCATTCCCGACCACGTGGACCAGAACGAACCCCCCACCGAAGAGGAACTGCGCATCCTGCGGGAAGAGGTAGACCCGGAGCGGTTTTACATCTGAGGAAGACTGCAGAATGAACCTGGCAGAAGAAATCCTGAAACTGCTGCTGGCTATGCTGGTGGGCGGGCTGATCGGCGCCGAGCGGGAGTTTCGGGATAAGAGCGCCGGATTCCGCACCATCCTGCTCATCACCGTCGGCGCGACGATGTTCACCATCTTTTCCCTCGGCATCGGGAACGAGACCAATCCGACACGGATCGCCGCCAACATCGTCACGGGCATCGGATTTCTGGGCGCCGGGGCCATCCTGCGGGAGGGGAATCGGGTGATCGGCCTGACCACCGCCGCGACCATCTGGCTGGCGGCGGCAATGGGTATGGGCATCGGGGCCGGAAGATATGCCCTGGTGGGCATTGCGACGGCGCTCACCCTGGTGGTTCTATGGGTCTTCCCCACTTTTGAACACTGGCTGGACCGTACCCGCAAGACGATCACCTACGAGATCGCTCTCCCCGTCCAGTCGGCCCGGCGGAAGACGCTCCTGGAGGCTTTTCACTCCGAAGGGTTACAGGTCCACTATGAGCGTGAGGTGAAAACGGGGGATACCGTCATCGTCACCCTGCGCGCGATCGGTCGGCCGGAGAACCATCGCAAATTGCTGGAGACTCTCTTCCAGGACCCTGAGGTGAGAGAGGTGAAGTGCTGAGATGGTTGCGGCGGGCGGCTTCGCCGCCCGCCCCGAAACCCCTGTAAGGGCAAGGCTTGTCCTTGCCCTTACCTCCCCGTGCGGCCGTAGGGGCGGACGATCCGTCCGCCCGCAACGGGGAGGGGGCAAGGGGGAGGGGTGAAGGTGTCCTTGAGAAAGTGCACTGCTTTTGAACATAAGCCACACTGCTTGTCCGCGTCCATCCGCGTCCTATTGGAAAACTGTCAGGTAGCCAGAAGTACAACCAGTGATTTATTCTTCCCCGACGACAATAAACTCCCGTGGGATCGGTTGGGCCATAGACGACCCCATCATCGGGGGCTGCAGATACCGATTCGCGTCTCCTGCCGGATATCCCAGCGGGGGCTGTACCACGACCACCGGCGGATAGGGCCCCGCCCAGGCCTGCGGCCTCTCCTGCTTTCGCTTCGTCACCCAGATGATCAGCAGACTCGGCGGGATGCTCGCCACCACCCCGCAGACCGCCCCCGCAATTACCGCCAGCGCCTGGTCGCTCAGCCGCTGCCCCACCACCACCGCCATCGTCAGCCCAAAGGCCGCGGTGAAAATCAGCAGCGCTATCCCCAGCCGCTTCGTCACCTTCTGCTCCAGCGACGGCGCCGGCCGCGGCCCATATTCCCCACTGTATCCATACCCATACGGCGGCATCTCCTGCATTCCTCACCTCCTTAGTCAGCAGTTAGCCGGAAGCGGTTAGCCGGAAGCGGTTAGCCGGAAGCGGTTAGCCGGAAGCGGTTAGCCGGAAGCAGTTAGCCGGAAGCAGTTAGCC
>CAKZOY010000091.1 GCA_937138275.1 uncultured Chloroflexota bacterium | reverse complement strand
GCTCCGACGACCTGCTCTGGCTGCCCTTCGTCCTGGTTTCGTACCTCAAAGAGACGGCGGATTACGGGATTCTGGATCAGATGGTGCCCTATCTGAACGGCCCGGCCGAACCTCTCTACGATCACTGCAAGCGCGCCATTGAACGGTCGTTCTCCCGTTTCTCATCCCGCGGCATCCCCCTGATGGGCGACCACGACTGGAACGACGGGCTGAATGCCGTAGGGACTCTCCTCAAGGGGGAGAGTTTCTGGGTGGCGGAGTTCCTGTACACGATTCTCGGTGACTTCATCCCCATCGCCCGCCGACGAGGAGATGAGCGCTTCGCCCAACGCTGCGAGTCGGTGCGGGAAAGCCTGCGGGACGCCCTGAACCTTTACGGCTGGGATGGGGAGTGGTTTCTTCAGGCCACGACCGACGACGGCCTGCCCCTGGGCTCCAGAGAAAACGAGGAGGGCTGGATTTTTCTGATGCCCAACATCTGGGCGGTCATCAGCGGCGCGGCGGACGCGGAGAAGGCCCGGACCGCAATGGATTCGGTGACGAAATACCTGCTCAAGGACTACGGACCGCTTCTGAACTTCCCGGCGTTCACCCGACCCCGTCCGGACATCGGCTACGTGACCCGGTACGCGCCGGGGCTGCGGGAGAACGGCGGGGTGTATACCCACGCGGCGGCCTGGACCGTGTGGGCCTACACGCTCATTGGAGAGCCGGAACGGGCCTATGAAGTGTACCGCAAAATCTGTCCTCCCAATCGCAGTCAGGACATAGAGGCCTACAAAGCAGAACCATACGTCACTCCCGGCAATGTGGATGGACCCGCTTCGGAGTACTACGGGCGGGGCGGCTGGACCTGGTACACCGGTTCGGCTCAGTGGCTTCATCGGGTAGCGACCCATTGGATCCTGGGCATCCGCCCCCAGGAAGACGGTCTGTTGATAGACCCATCCATCCCGGCCCACTGGTCCGGGTTTCGGGTGCGACGAAAGTTCCGCAACGCCGTCTACCAGATTGAGGTCCGAAACCCCGACCACGTCCACCGGGGAATCCGGTCCATCCGGGTGGATGGAGTCCCCCTGGAGTGCAACGTCGTCCCCCCCTTTAGCGATGGAAAGACCCACTTCGTGGAGGTCGTTATGGGATAGACCTGTCCGCAGAAAGGAGGTGAGCGTTTGAAGAGACCCATTCGTACCCTGCAACTGCCCAAACCAATTCGTATAATTCCAGAACAGGCAAAGAAAGGAGAGAAATGAAAACTGCAAACTGGTTCAAGACCCTTCTGGCGCTCGTCGTAGTGGTGGTCTTCGTGGCTGGGTGCGCACCGAGTGCTACTCCCACGCCCACCACTGCCCCGCCGACCCAGCCTCCCGCTACTCAGCCCCCGGTCCAACCCACTCCTACCCCGGAAGGGAAGCAACCCGTCACCCTCCGCTACGCCAACTGGAACCTGGGCACCGAGGAGGAGAACAACGTCCAGCGGCAACTGGTCAAGAAGTACATGGAACTGAACCCGCATGTCACGATTGAGATTGTGGATATGGCCGGGGAAGGTTCATGGGACGACAAACTGACTGCGCTGGCGGCGAAGGGGGCTCTGCCCGACGTCTTTATGGCCGATAAGACCCCTCTCTACGTCAAGAACGGCTGGCTGGCGGACCTCACCCCGCGGGTGAGCAACGATCCGGACTGGCCGAACGTACCGGACGTTTTGCGCAACGCGGTCACCTACGACGGCAAGGTGCTGGGGTTGCCCGCCGCGCAGTTCGTGATGGGCTACTTCGTCAACATTGACCTCTTTGAGGCCGCCAACCTGGACGCCCCCACCTATGGCGTCTCCGTGGACGACTTCTTCGCCACGGCGACGGCCCTGACCGACATCCAGAAGGGCCGATTAGGCCTGGATGAACTGGAGTTCATCCTGGGCTGGTATCCCCATACCCAGGACTCGCGCCTGGGGTGGTTCAGTTTTGACGGCCGTCGTATGAACTACAACTCCGATGCCTTCAAGGCGGCGGTAGCCCAGGTGATTGAGGTGAAGCCCCACACCTGGCAGGGCCTGACCGATGAACAGAAGGCCAACTTCAAGTCGCAGGGGCCGTGGGAACTGTTCCTGAACCAGGAGTGCGGAGTCCGCTGGGACGGCGGCTGGATGGTGCCGGCCTTTGCTCAGAACGCGACCTTCCAGTGGGACTTCCTGGGTATCCCCGGCGGCAATCAGGCGCTGGTCGGCGACTTCATCGTCGTCGCCAAGACCACGGCGAACCTGGAGGAGGCCTACAAGTTCGCCAAGTGGATGACCTTCTCCCGCGAAGGCTACCTGGCGGAGGCGGAAATCGCCAAAGCCGCCGGTGTGGTCCCCACCCGAATGCCGGTCTACGTGGACGAGGATACCATTAACCTCTACCTCTCCTTCGTCGGTGACAAGCCGGGACTGCGCCAGGCCCTTGGGAATCTGGATCGCAGTCTGCTGGAGTCGCTGGCAAAGATCGTTCCGGGGTACGTGGCGGCCCGCTGGGAAGGTAGGCCGGGCATTGACATCGGCGAGGAGAAAGATGTGAATATGTGGTATATGTTCAACTTTGTCGCCGATGGCAAGTACAAGTACGAGGACTACGCCGCCCGGCTGGAGGAGTTCGCCAACCGGCTTCTGGACGAGGCGAGGGCTGAACTGAAACCATAAAGGGCAGCGACCTCACTCTCCCCGTCGCCTTCGGCGACACCCCTCTCCCTCTCCCGTTGGGAGAGGGAGAGGGGAAGGGGAGAGGGGGAGGGCATATGCGTCAACTTGAAGCAGAGGTGGCAACCCTTCCCGCCGGAGGGTGAACCCTCCGGTAGGGGCGACTTTGAAAGTCGCCCCTACATAACCCCGCTGCGCGGGCTGGAACGCCGCTCCGCTGCGCTTCGTGGCGTACTACAAACAGCCCCCGATGTAGTGGGTTTCAAACCCACCCTACAGCCGACGGTTTCGCGTCGGGCTCAAGGCAGCGCGGCCGCTTAAGTTGACGCATATGAGAGGGTGAGAGTAAAGGCGACCTCTTTTCGCGGAGAGTCAGCGGATAGATGAGCAGGTTTATAGCGATTCTGCTTCTCATATCCATTCTCGTCGCCCCGCTACCAGCGGGCGCCCGGGTATCCTTCCCCGTCCCGCCTCCCCTATCCCACGCGCCAGGCGGCGGGTGGGCAATGGAGATCCGCGCCGATGCCTTCGGCCTTCCCCTCGCCAACGACGACCTCGCCCGCCAGTACGAGAAACCCTGTGTCCGGCTGGGAAAGGGCAACCGCGTCCACTTCCGGGTACGGGTGGAGGAAGAGGGAGAGTATACCGTCGCATTTGACGTGGCGGTTCCGGAGGAGGTGGTGGTCACCGCCCCGGAGGGCCAACTGCTGGTGGACGGGACCCTGCCGGTGGAGGACGCGCGCCGCATCGTTTTCCCGCTCTATTACCAGAACAGCGGGGACGAATTTCCCCTGGACCGATATGGGAGTCAGATTCCCATCCCCCCAGTACGCCTTGCCCGCTGGACTCAGGTCTTTCTGCGGGACGTCTACTTCAGCCGGAAATATCCCCTGCCCATCTATCTTTCCAGGGGAGAACACGAATTTACCTTTATCCTGAACCGGGAAACCATTCTCCTGGGGAGCATC
>CAKZOY010000090.1 GCA_937138275.1 uncultured Chloroflexota bacterium | reverse complement strand
CCGGCTAATCCGCCCAAAGGCTGCAACTTCAACACCCGCTGTCCGGTGGCGATGGACGTCTGCTTTGAGGCCGACCCAGAGTACCGGGAGGTGAAGCCCGGGCACTGGGTGGCATGTTATCGGGCATAAAGCAGGCACTTATCTGCGAGAGGCCCAGGTATGGCATCAACCGCTATTGCGACCGTGGTTAAGATGCTGGAATCCCTGCCCGAAGCACTGCAGGACCAGGTGGTAGAGCACTTGCGCGAATATCTTGCCGACCTCCAGGATGAACTGGAGTGGCAGCGTCTATTTCAACAAACGCAACATCAACTGGTAACTGCAGCGCGTCGCGCCCGGCAAGAAATCGCTGAGGGGCTGGCACGACCGATGGACTATGACCAGTTATGAAGTCCGCAACATTGCCATCCTTTTGGAGAGCCTATGCTTCCCTTAGCGAGGACGTTAAGCGAAGCGCGAGAAAGGCTTATCGTCTTTGGGCACGGAATCCTTTTCATCCATCCCTGAATTTTAAGTGCATCAACCGTGAAGAAAATATCTGGGCGGTGAGAATCACGCGTGGTTATCGTGCATTGGGCATTCTTGAAGGAGACACCATGACATGGTTTTGGATCGGGAGTCACGACGATTATGAACGCTTCTTTGCGTAAGACGTAGCAACTGGTTTCAGCAACACGAAAGGAGGTGATGACTATAGACCGATGAGCAGAACCGTGCCAACCCAATACCAATACCCGATACCCGACTTACTAACGCAAGGAGGAGAAAGATGTATACAAAGAAGTGGTCCCTTGTGGCCGTTGTGGCCGTACTGGCTATGCTGGTGGTCACCTCTTGCAAGCCCGCGGTACAGACCGTGGTGGTAACGGTACCCGGTGAGGCCAGGGAAATCGTCGTGACGGCAACCCCGCCGAAGCCTACCCGCCCCAACATCCTGCGGGTTAACCTGGGGCCTGGTGACGTGCCGACGCTGGACCCTGCCCTCGCCACCGACACATCCTCCATCCAGATCATTGACGAGATCACTGTCGGCCTCACTCGCCTGGATGAGGTTACCCTGGAACTGAAGCCGGGCATGGCCGAGAGGTGGGAAGCCTCGGAGGATGGGCTCACCTACACCTTCTACCTGCGCCAGGGCATTCCGTGGGTGCGCTGGAATGGCCAGGCGGTAGAGCAGGTGCTGGACGAAGAGGGCAACGTCCGCTATGTGACCGCCCACGACTTTGAATACGGCATCAAGCGGACCTGCAACCCCGATACCGCCTCCGACTACGCCTACGTGCTGGCCTTCGCCGTGAAGGGCTGCAATGAGCTCCTGAACGCGGAAGGCTGGGCGGAGAAGACCGAGGAGGAGAAGCAGGCCCTGATTGATGGGGTGGCGGCCAAAGCGCTGGATGACTACACCCTCCAGGTGACCTTCACCACTCCCGCGGTCTACAACCTCAACATCATCGGGATGTGGGTTGCCCATGCGATGCCGAAGTGGGTCATTGAGGAGCGCGGCGACCGGTGGACCGAGCCGGGCTTCAACCAGTCCTACGGCCCCTTCACCCTGAAGGAGTGGGTGCACGACTCGTACCTCACCATCGTTAAGAACCCCTTCTGGCCCGGCTTTGAGAATATCCCGCAGCCGGCCATTGACGAGATCAAGTTCACTATGCTGGATGCGTCCGCGGCCTTCGCCGAGTACGAGGCGGGCAACCTGGAGGTGGCGGGCGTGCCGCTGGCGGATATGGACCGCGTGAAGGCCGATCCGGTCCTCTCTAAGGAACTGGTGATCGGGACGATGGCCTGCACCTATTACTACGGCTTCAACACCTCCAAGCCGCCGATGGACAACGTCCATCTGCGCCGGGCGCTCTCCCTCGCCATTGACCGCCAGGGGCTGGTTGACAACGTCCTGAAGGGCGGTCAGCAGCCCGCGCAGTGGTTCTGCCGGCCCGGCATGGCGGCTTGCCCGACGCCGGAGAAGTACCCCGACCTGGGCGTCAAGTACGATCCCGAGAAGGCCAAGGCAGAACTGAAGGCCTTCATGGACGAGATGGGCTACACGGACGTGAGCCAGATCCCCGAGATCATCCTCATGTTCAACACGGCTGAGGGCCATAAGCGAATCGCCGAGGCCATCTCCCAGATGTGGAAGGAGGTGCTGGGCATCCAGGTGACCGTCACCAACCAGGAGTGGAAGGTCTACCTGAAGACCATCCAGCAAGACTCTCCGCATGTCTGGCGGCTGGGCTGGTGCATGGACTACCCGGATGCGAACAACTGGACCCGGGAGGTCTTCGCCATCGGCGGGCATGAGGAGAACGCCACCCAGTGGCGCAACGAGGAGTTCACCAAACTCCTGGAGGAGGCCGCTCTGGAGAAAGACCCCGCCAAGCGGCAGGACATGTACGCTCAGGCCGAACAGATCCTGGTCTGGGAGGATGCGGCGATCGCTCCCATCTACTGGTACACCCGCGTCACCTGCACCAAGCCCTACGTCAACCGCACCTTCTCCCAGCACGGCTACGAGGCATTTGAGAAGTGGAGCCTGCAGCCGTAGCGACTGCTCGCCCAGAGGGCAGGGCCCCTTAGGGGCCCTGCCCCACCTTTTTGGGGAGGCTTTGGATGGGTAGATTTATCGTTCGCCGTTTCTTATGGACTCTGCTGGTGCTTCTGGTTCTCTCGCTGATCACTTTTGCTCTGACCCGCGCGGTCCCTGGCGGCCCCTTTGACCGGGAAAAGAAACTGCCAGAAGAAATTATCCGGAATTTAGAGGCCAAGTATCACCTGGACGAACCGTACTGGAAGCAATATCTGCGCTATCTGAACGATGTGTTTATCCCCATAATCGCTAAAGGTGAACCGAAATCTCTCCTGGAAGAGAGCCTGATTGACATCAAATTATGGGATGATTACCATCTCCGATGGATTAATCTCGGCCCTTCCTATAGTTCCCGTAGCCGAACGGTCAATGATATCATCCGGGAGCAGTTACCGGTATCTACCCAGTTGGGAGTTGTCGCGCTCACCATTGCCTTGCTGATCGGCGTCCCGATGGGGATCATCGCAGGATTGAAACAAAACACCATCTGGGATTATCTGGGGATGAGTATCGCGATTTTTGGGGTCTCTGTTCCGGTCATCGCGATGGGCCCCATTCTGGTCTGGGTATTTGGCGTGATGTTGCGCTGGCTCCCGCCCACCGGTTGGGGAGCCCAACCTCCCTATATTCTCTTCTTTATCCCCAGAGACCTCTCGTGGAATTTCTGGCGATATGTACTGATGCCCGCCTTTGCTTTGGGGCTGGGGCAATCGGCCATCATTGCCCGGTTGACCCGTGCCAGCCTTCTCCAGGTGATCCGCGAGGACTACATTCGTACAGCCCGCGCAAAGGGCTTGCCGGAGCGTCTGGTGGTCCTGCGGCATGCCCTGCGCAACTCGCTGATCCCGGTCGTTACTGTGCTGGGGCCGATGTTTGCAGCCATCGTCACCGGCACATTTGTCACCGAGCAGATTTTCGGTGTCCCTGGCCTGGGGAAGTATTTCGTCACCAGCGTCACTAACCGGGATTACCCGGTCATTATGGGCACCATTCTCCTGTATGCGATTTTTCTTGTAATGGCGAACCTGGTGGTGGACATCACCTACGCGTGGTTGGACCCGCGCATTCGGTACGAATAGGAGAACAGATATGGCAGAAAGTCAAGTAGAAGCATTGCGAACCGCTCTTCCGCGACGACGAAAGACCGCTTCTCTATGGGCCGATGCGGTGTACCGATTAGGCCGCAATAGAGCCGCGGTCATCGGGTTTGCCATTGTTGTCCTGCTCACCCTGACCGCTATCTTCGCCAAATACATTGCCCCATATCCCTACGATGTGCAGGACCGTCCCAATGCTAATGCAGTCCCTGCCTGGATGCTCTCCCTGTTCCCGATGATGAAGCCATATGCGGTCGTTTCGGACAAGTTTTTGCTGGGGGCGGATTACGTCGGGCGGGATATGCTCAGTCGTCTGATTTATGGCACGCAAGTTTCCCTTTCCGTCGCGTTTGTGGGGCCTTTGATCGCGCTCTTCGTTGGAACAGTCTACGGTCTGGTTTCCGGCTTCTTCAGCAGGTGGGTGGATAACGTGATGATGCGCTTCGTGGACCTGATGTATGCGTTCCCCTCCCTGCTGCTGATCATCCTGATGATGGCCTTCTTCCGTTCCACCTTTGCCCAGACCGAACCGGGCACCTTCGCATACGCAATGAACAAGATTGACGAGCGGTTTGGCGGAATGCTCTTCATTTTCATAGGTATCGGCCTGACCGCCTGGATGGGTACTGCCCGGCTGGCCCGAGGACAGGTGCTGTCTCTGCGGGAACAGGACTTTGTGCTGGCGGCGCGCGCCCTCGGCGCCAGCAACACCCGGATTATCTTCCGCCATATTATGCCGAACATCCTCGGCCCCCTGGTGATTACGGTCACCCTGGCTATTCCCGGCTACATCACCACCGAAGCGTTTCTCAGTTTCATCGGTTTGGGCGTGAATCCCCCGACCCCCAGTTGGGGCTCTATGATTTCCGATGGCAGTCAGGCCATCCGCACATACCCTCCCCAGGCCATCCTCCCCGCTCTGGCCCTCTCCATCACGATGTTCGCCTTCAACTTCCTGGGAGACGGCTTGCGGGATGCTCTGGACCCCCGCCTGCGGGGAACTCAATAGCCATGAGTCCTGCCGAAAAGGGGACGACCAGCGACGGCCGTCCCCTTTTCTTTGCCCTCCAGAAAAAGAGAGAAATCTATGTCAGACGTTCAACCCTTCGCCCAGCGCCTGATCGCTAATGTGGAGCGGGTTATCGTCGGCAAGCGCGCCCCGGTGGAACTGGCGGTCATCGGCCTGCTCTGTCAGGGCCACCTGCTCATTGAGGATGTCCCCGGCACCGGCAAGACGATGCTGGCCCGCAGCATCGCCCGCTCCCTGGGATGCTCCTTCAGCCGTATCCAGTTCACCCCCGACATGCTCCCCAGCGACGTCACCGGGGTCTCCATATTCAATCAGGCCACCCGCCAGTTTGAATTCCGCCCCGGCCCCATCATGGCCCAGATCGTCCTGGCGGACGAGATCAACCGCGCCACCCCCAAAACCCAGGCCGCCCTCCTGGAGGCGATGGAGGAGCGGCAGGTGACGGTGGACGGCGTCACCCGCCCCCTGCCGCGCCCCTTTATGGTGCTGGCGACCCAGAACCCCATTGAGTACGAGGGGACCTTCCCGCTGCCGGAGGCGCAACTGGACCGCTTCCTCCTGCGCATCCGGTTGGGGTATCCGGGGATGGAAGAAGAAATCCAGGTGATGGACCGCCAGCAGTTCCGCCACCCGATAGAGGACCTGGAGCAGGTAGCGTCGGTGGAGGACCTGTTGCAGGCTCAGGAGGCTATCCGGGCGATCTATGTGGCCCCTGGGGTAAAGCGGTATATCGTGGAGATCGTCCGGCGCACGCGGGAGCACCCGGACGTCTATCTGGGGGCCAGCCCGCGCGGGAGTCTGACCCTCTACCGGGCCGGACAGGCGCGGGCGGCCATCTACGGCCGGGAGTTCGTCCTCCCCGATGACGTGAAAGCGCTGGCGCTCCCCGCCCTGGCCCATCGCATCATCGTCGGCCCCACGGCCCGGATGCGGGACATCACCGCCGAGCAGATTGTGGAGGAAATCCTCCAGAAGATACCGGTGCCCGGCGGCGACCCGCTGGGATAACTGGACGCGGATGGACGCGGATAAACGCCGATTTTTCTACGGAAAAACCACGGAGGACACGAAGGATTCCACAAAGGCCACGAAGCAAACAAAATTTTTCTTGGGTCCTTGGTGTGAACCTTTGGGGGCAAACACCACCTGCAGGCTGTCTGCACCTGTGCAACCCATCTATGGGCGATTTTCAGCCCCCTCACCCCCCTTACCCCCCTCTCCCCCTTGCCCTGACGGGCGGGGGAGAGGGGGGACA
>CAKZOY010000089.1 GCA_937138275.1 uncultured Chloroflexota bacterium | reverse complement strand
GATCTTTGATCTATCTCTGGAAAATGCATAACGGCCGACGCACGCTTTTCCATAATCTGCAATTTGCAATCTGCAATTTGCAATCTGCAATTTGCAATCCGCTTCAGGAGGTGAGAGGATGCGACGCGAACCCGATCGGGAACGGATTCGGCGGCGAAACCGCAAACGGAAACTGCGCCACCTGCGGGCGCGATTGGCCCAGACCAAAGACCCCACCACGCGCAAGCGGCTGATTGAAAAAATCCGCCGGATCAGCCCCTATGCCCCAGTACCGGAACGATGATCCGGGCGTTTGAAGGAGTTTACTGTGATCGGAGAACCTGCAATCCGAAAGTGGGTAGATAAAGTCCTTTCCGTTTCCCCGGCCGATGAGACCGAGGTACTGGTCTTCGGTCTGGAGGAACGCCTGACGCGCTTTGCCAATAACACCATCCACCAGAACGTCGCCGAGACGGATGTGGGGCTGGTCGTGCGGGCGGCGGTGGGCCGCCGGACCGGCGTTACCGTGACCAACGACCTCTCCGATGCCGGGCTGGAGCGGGCGGTGGAGACGGCCGTCCATTTCGCCCGTCTCCAGCCGGAAGATCCGCACTATCCGGGACTGCCCGATCCGGTCTCCGTGGAGCCAGTGCCGGCCTTTGACGAGCAGACGGCGGCCTATACCCCCGAGGACCGGGCGCGGGAGGTGGCGGTCATCTGTCGGCGGGCGGAGGAGGCGGGCGTCAACGCCTCGGGCGCGTTCCGCACCGCCATCTACGAGTTCGCCGTCGCCAACAGCCATGGCGTCTTCGTCTACCACCCCGCAACCATCGCCGACCTGACCACTGTCGTGATGACCGATACCAGCGCCGGGTATGCTGCGGGCGCGTCCTGGAGGGTGGGGGAGGTGGACGTGCCCGCACTGGGCGACGAGGCCATCCGCAAAGCGCTGCGCGGCCGTAACCCCCGGCCTCTGGAGCCCGGCGTCTACCCGGTCGTCCTGGAGCCCTACGCGGTGGGGGACATCGTCTCCTTCATCACGGGGATGGCGGGCGGGATGGCGGTCGCCGAGGGGCGGAGCTGGATGACGGGAAGGGAGGAAGGAGAGATGGTCGCTTCACCTCTCGTCTCCATCTGGGACGACGGGCGCGATCCCGAGGGCTGGCCTTTGCCCTTTGACTTTGAGGGCATGCCCCGCCAACGGGTGGACATCATCCGGGAGGGCGCTGTCGGCGGCCCGGTCTACGACCGGCGCTGGGCCGCCATCACGGGCAAGAAACCGACGGGTCACGCACTCCCTGCCGCCAATCCCTTCTCCCAGTGGCTCACGGCGTCCGCCGGTCCCGCCTCGCTGCACCCTGTGATGGGACCAGGGCCGCATACGCTGGAGGAGATGGTCGCCTCTACCGACTACGGGCTCTACGTCACCCGGTTCCACTACACCCGCGTTGTCCACCCGCGCCAGGCGGTCATCACCGGTATGACGCGGGACGGGACGTTCCTGATTGAGCGGGGCGAAATCACGGTGCCGGTGAAGAACCTGCGCTTCACCCAGAGTTACGTGGAGGCGCTGGCGAATGGGGAGATGGTCGGGCGGGAGGTCCATGGCGAACGGCCCGACTTTGATGTGGTGCGAGCACCAGCGCTGAAAATTTCTGCGTTTCACTTTACAGGGGTAACGGAGTTCTGAATTGAGGTGGGCGATGGGAAAATTTAAAGAAGAGTACGATGTGCTGCAAAATCTGGAGTTCGCCCTGGTACTCACGTATCGGGAACATCCGGAGATGAGCGACTATGATGCGATGGATGCGGTCAAGGGACTGGTCCGCACGTATAAAGCGGAGCGGGACCGCCGACCTGCGCCGGAGTTACGACTTAACCCACCGGCACAGGAGGCCTACAATCTACTCCGGGAGTTCTGCGAATGGCGTCTGGGGAGGCAACCGCTGGAGGTATTCCAGGAAGGGGAAGAAGAGCCGATGCTGCTGGACATCGGCGAAGGTGCGCTGACGCTGGACGAGGTCATCGCCTGCCTCCAGCGAATTCTGCGTTCCATAGAGAGGTGGAACAGAGAGATGGGGCGGCGCGGGTACTACAACTTGGTCAGCCAGTTCGTGAGATAACCGACCGATGGCGAAGCGGCGCAGCAAGCGATTCCCTTTACTGGTCTACACTCCCCTTCGGCGCTGGGGCGACCTGGGGCTTCTGGCGACCATCGTCCTGGGGGCGTTCTGGTTGCTGATGCCGCGCGTCCTGGGGCCGACGCCGCTGCGCCCCCTGGCTCTCTTGCCCGTCCTCGCCAGCGGGATGCTGATGCTCTACGGGTACTTTGCTCCCCGGGTCGCTCATGTGCGCTGCACTCCGGCCGGGTTACGCCTCCAGGGGCCCGTGATGCCTCTGATTATCTCCTACCGACGGGTGGAGCAGACCCGACCGGTGCAGATGGCGCAAATCTTTGACCCCCAGAAGGACCGGGCGGCCCGCCGCTGGCCTTTGCGCTACTGGAATATGACCGCGGTGGTTGTGGACCTGAAGGGGTTTCCGGTGAGCCGGCAATGGCTTCGCCTCTGGTTTGACCCGCACCTCTTCCTGCCGGGCGGGCAGGGACTGGTGCTGCTGGTGGAAGACTGGATGGCGCTTTCCCAGCAACTGGATAGCGTTCTGAGCGCCTACCGGGCCCGGCGCGGCCGGTGAGGGAAGAGGCGAGAGCAGGTGAATCCCCAATGAAATGCCGCAGGTGCAACCGTCCGGCCGCAATCAACATGCGGCAGCACAAACTGGCCCTCTGTGAGGAGCACTACCCGGAGTGGTTTGTTTCCTACACCGAACGGGCAATCCGGAAGTACCGGATGTTCGGCCCGGAAGACCGCATCCTGGTCGCGGTCTCCGGGGGCAAGGATAGCCTCAGCCTCTGGGATGTGCTCCTGCGCCTGGGCTACTCGGCGGACGGGATGTACATAGACCTGGGGATTGACGGCGGCTTCGGATACTCCCGTCTTTCCCGGGAAAAGGTGGAGGCCTTCGTCGCCGCCCGACCGGGGGTCCGGTTGCATGTGGTGGATGTGGCGGCCCTCTACGGCGCGACCATCCCCGAAGTGTCTGCCCGGAAGATGCGCGGTCGGGGCAAGCCCTGCGCCGTCTGCGGCCTGATCAAACGGCACGAGATGAACCGCATCGCTCAGGAGTACGGGTACACCGTCCTGGCGACCGGGCACAACCTGGATGACGAGGTGGCGGTGCTCCTGAGCAACCTGCTCCACTGGCAGACGGGCTACCTGCTTCGTCAGGCGCCCGTCCTAGTGGAGCGGGACGGAATGACCCGGAAGGTGAAGCCGTTCTGTCGCTCCTACGAGCGGGAGGTGGCAGCCTACGCGCTGATCCAGGGGATTGACTATATCTACGAGGAGTGTCCCTACGCCGTCGGCAATCTGACGAATTTCTACAAAGACATGCTGGCGCGGATAGAGACCGAATCCCCTGGGGCGAAGTTGCAGTTCTACCAGGGCTTTCTGCGGGCCCGGGAGGAGGGGTTTTTCTGCGGGGAGGCGGCGGAGCCCCCACCGATGCACCCCTGTTCGCAGTGCGGTCAGCCGACGACGGTGCCGGGCCTCTGTGCTTTCTGTCGTCTGTGGCAGTAGGGGAGTAGTTCGCTGCAGAGGCGCGGTGGAGGGGGTACCACAGCGGCGGCGGGGGGCGAAGCCCCCCGCCGCCGCTGTGTTGCTGCCCATCAGCGCACCGACTGGACAGCCCGCGCGGCTGCTTCGCGGGGGCTCTGGCGGCCCTGGAGGACGGCCTCCACGGCGGCCTGGAGCGGCGGTCCGACCCGGCTGCGCAGAGCAGCCGGAAGGGGCGCCCGCGCCCCTTCCAGAATCGCCGTCAGCGTCTCCCGCTGGGTTTCAGGGATGCTCCAGGCTGCCAGGCCGCTGCGGGTGACCGGCAAATAGCCTGTGCTCTGGGTCCAGGCCCCATACCACGCCGGGTCCAGCAACCACGTTGCCAGGGCCATCGCGCGCTGTTGGGCCTCGGGGTTCGCCGTCACCAGCGCGATGACCCATCCTTCAGTCAGCGCGACCGGATGCCCTTCCCGGGTGGGGATCGGTACCGGTTCCGCCGTTCTATCGGTCGTCGTCCAAAACCGACGGGAATTCACCACGGTCAATCCCCCTTCGGCCTGAAAGTGGGCCCAGCATGCTTCGGCGTCGCCCAGCGATAGGACCAGAAGGGGGGAGATCACACCAGTAGCCGTAGCCTGGGCATAGAAATCCAGCACAGCCACCAGCGGCTCCTCTTCTATCGTCGGATTCCCCTCTCCGTCCATCAGACGGCCCCCGGCGCCCAGATACTGGACCAGAGTGAAGTCGTTGACGCTATCGTTCCGTCCGGCTGCCGGGAAAACCAGCGGTATGGCGGCGGAGAGCACGTCGTTCCAGGAGAGAGGGGGCGCCTCCAGCGACTCCGGAGCGTGGGCCAGATGCTCCAGTTCTGCCGTCAGGGGCAGCCCGAAGGTCTGATCGCCCACCCGCCCCAGTTCGGTGGCGAAGGGAAATAGGTCGGAGGGCATTTCGTTCAGGAGTACGTCGTTTAGAGGCTGAATTAGGCCGGTCTGGGCCGCTACCTGCAGGTCGGCCTCGTCCAGAACGATCAGGTCGGGAAGGACGGAGGGAGCTGCCGCGCGGGCGGTGCGTAGAAAGTCCAGAAGCCCCCCGCGCCCGCGGCTTTTTTTGACGATCACCTGGACCTGAAGGTCAGGATAGGCGGCCCGGAAGTCCGCCAGATGCTGGGCCAGAAGGTCCGCGCCGGGCCGATCTTCGTAGGGGTTGAGGTCTTCCGGCAGCCAGAGCGTCAGGGTGACGACGGGTGCCCCCGGCACCGGGCTGGGGGTGAGAGTGGGAGGCGGTAGAGTGGGGGATGGGGGCGGAGAAGGCGAAGACGGCGCAGGAGGTGCGCAGGTCGTCACCAGCAACAGGAGCAGGCCGAGGACGGCGCCGTGCCATCCCCGGCGCCATCGTCTATTCCGCATACCGTTGCTCCCGCCAGGGGTCGCCCTCGTTGTGGTATCCGGCCTGTTCCCAGAAGCCGGGACGGTCCTCAAAAGAGAATTCTATCCCCCGCACCCATTTCGCGGATTTCCAGAAGTAGAGGTCGGGCACGACCAGGCGCAGCGGCCAGCCGTGTTCGGGGGTCAGAGGTTTGTCGTCGTACTTCCAGGCCAGGAGCACGTTGTCGGCCATAAGGCGGTGCAGGGGGAGGTTGGTGGTGAATCCGTATTCCGCATGGACGATGACGTATTCGGCGCCCGGGAGGGGCCGGACGTGGTTCAGCAGGTCGCGGAAGCGCACCCCTTCCCAGACGGTATCAAATTTGGACCAGCCGGTGACGCAATGGATGTCGGCGACGATGCGAGTGGTCGGAAGGGATGTCAACTGGTCGTAGGTGAATCGGACCTCTTTCTCCACCGCACCGAAGATGCGCAGGTCCCAGTGGTCCAGAGTTTCGTACCGCGGGACTGAGCCGTAATGGAGGACCGGGAATCGCTGGGTGAGCACCTGACCGGGGGGCAGACGGGGTCTGGTCATCGTACCAACTCCTGTTGTTTTGCTTCAGGCGCTGGCCTTTACATTGACAACGGCAAATTTTAAGTTATAAACAAAAACCTTGATGGCTATGCTGTCTGAAAAAGCCACTGGAATAGCGAAAATCAGACGTGCTGTCGCCTTGGCGGCGTGAAACGGGCTCTTTCAGCCCCCCTCACCCCCCTTGCCCCCCTCTCCCCCTTGCCCTGACGGGCGGGGGGGAGGGGGGATGGAGAGGGGTTTTGCGGGGCGGCGGCGAAGCCGCCGCCCCGCAAAACCCCATTTTTCTCCCCCCTCCCCGTGGGCGCAGCCCAACGGGGAGGGGGGTCAGGGGGGAGAGGCCAAATACTGCCTCGTTTACCGGGAAACTTCTTTCGGTCCGAGGCCTGGCGGGATAATACTATTTATATTTTTAGCACAGAAT
>CAKZOY010000088.1 GCA_937138275.1 uncultured Chloroflexota bacterium | reverse complement strand
AGCCACACTGCTTGTCCGCGTCCATCTGCGTCCTATTGGAAAACTGTCAGGTAGCCAGGTATCGCATCATTGACTTCTGGAAATCTAAAGGGACGAAGATGGCATAATCCTTCCCATCCGAAGGAATTCGGGAGCAACAAGACATGGAGAGCACGAAAGCATTCTATGACCTGCAGGAGGCGCTGGTCCAATCGGGCTGTCCTCTTTGCCGTTTGCGGAAAGAGAGGGCCGAACAGTACCTGGATAACCTTCTCTGGGAGAACGTTAATGATCCGGGGATACGGCAGGCCATCCGAAAGGCTCTGGGCTTCTGTCGGGAACATACCCATATGGCGATTTCCCATCCCGGGGCAGCGCTGGGTCTGGCCCTGATCGCCCGCGACGTTTGGGAAAACATCCTTCAGACCAGCGAGACAGACCCGCATACGGCGCCATCACCCCGATGGAGACGGTCGGCGGTATCGGCGGAGCGGGTTTTGACCCGACTCGCACCCCAGGCGGAGTGTCCCGTCTGCATTCACACCCAGGAAATGGAAGACCTGTATCTGGACGTACTCCTGGAGGGGTTGACCGGCGACGCCCCTCTCCTGGCGGCATACGAAGCCTCCGATGGCCTCTGCCTGATCCACTTTCGGCGAGCGCTGGCCCGCGCACGGGACGGAGAAGCACTGGCTGCCCTGATCCGGGTACAGCACGCTGCGGGACAACGGTTGGTGGAGGAACTGGACGAGTTTATCCGCAAGAACGATTACCGCTTCCGGGACGAAGGATGGGGCCGGGAACGGGATGTCTGGCAGAGAGCACTTCTCGCGCTGGTCGGCAATACCTGAACACACGAAACGGCAACGGGCCATACAAAAAGTGGGGGTTGTGAGGGCGGCTTCGCCGCTCCCGCAACCCCACACCCCACCCCTTTCCCATGCGGGGCGAATTGCGGCGCAAGCCCCAGAACGACGAAACTTGACAATACGGCACTTTGCGATATCATATATCATAACTTGCAGCGGGGGGTATTCTCTGCTCAACAGACCTCTTATCCGGACCCTCAATCCCTCTCCCCGCCCTGCGAGAATCCAGGCCAAGGAGGTGAAAAGGGGAGAAATCGGAGAACACCGCTTGCCAGAAGTCTGCTTCCCAAAAGTCATTCCTAATTCACCAAGCATTGCATAAGGAGGAGAGAAATGGTTAAGCGTGCTCTCGCAATTCTCGCCGTTGTGATGGTGTTGGTCTCTATGGTCGCCTGCCAGCCCGCAGCCCCCAAGACCATCAAAATCGCCATCCTGGCTCCTCTGAGCGGCGACGTGGCGACCTTCGGCAAATCCACCCGCGATGGCTCTCTGCTGGCAATTGAGGAATGGAACGCCAAGGGCGGCGTCCTGGGTCGCCAGATTGAAACGGTGATAGAGGACAGCCAGTGTGAGGCGGAGCCGGCCGCCAGCGCTGCCAACAAGGTCATCAACCAGGATAAGGTGAAGTTCATCATCGGCGAGGTCTGCTCCAAGGCGTCTATCCCCGTCTCCGAGATCGCTACGGCCAACAAGGTTTTGCAGATCAGCCCCACCTCCACCAACCCCAAGGTGACGACTGACGAGGCGGGCAACGCCAAGCCGACGGTCTTCCGCGCCTGCTTCATTGACCCCTTCCAGGGAACCGTGGGGGCCAAATTCGCCCTGGAGGAACTGGGGGCCAAGACGGCGGCCGTTCTCCTGGACCAGGGCAATGACTACGTGCGCGGCCTGGCCGAGTTCTTCCGGGATGCCTTTGAGGCGGGCGGCGGCAAAGTGGTCGTGTGGGAGACCTACACCGCGGGCGACAAGGACTTCTCCGCCATCCTGACCAAGGTGAAGGACGCCAATCCCGATATCCTCTACCTGCCGGACTACTACGCCACCGTCAACCTGATCGCCGCACAGGCCAACCAGATGGGCATCAAGGCGGTCAAGATGGGCGGCGACGGTTGGGACTCGCCGGAGTTGGACCAGCAGGCCACTGCAGGCGGTTTCTTCACCAACCACTACTCCTCTGAGGACACCCGGCCGATCGTCCAGGACTTCGTGAAGCGGTACCAGGCCAAGTACGGTTCGGTGCCCGACGCTCTGGCCGCCCTGGCCTACGACGCGGCGAACGTTCTCCTCACTGCGATCCAGCAAGCGGGGACGGACGACCCGGTGAAGGTCGCCCAGACAATGGAGCAGGGAACGTTCTCC
The DNA here is from genome assembly GCA_937138275.1 of uncultured Chloroflexota bacterium. Lineage (GTDB taxonomy): Bacteria > Chloroflexota > Anaerolineae > B4-G1 > DUEL01 > SpSt-77. The sequence goes on along the minus strand of CAKZOY010000088.1, from coordinate 90 downwards.
GTGGTCTCCGGCGACATCACCTTTGACGCGCAGCACAACCCCAAGAAGTGCGCGGTCATCCTGGAGGTCAGTCCGGAGAAAGTCTCCTAC
>CAKZOY010000087.1 GCA_937138275.1 uncultured Chloroflexota bacterium | reverse complement strand
CTTACGGAAATCCGCCCTTGCCAGGAAGGAGAGACCTATGCCCATCGGCGCGTTCACCTTCGTCCTGCATAGCCACCTGCCCTACTGCCGGATGGCCGGCCGCTGGCCCCACGGCGAAGAATGGATTCACGAAGCGATTGCCGAGACCTATATCCCCCTCCTCAATGCCCTGACCGACCTGCACGAAGAGGGGCTGCCCGTTCACCTCACCCTGGGCCTGACGCCCATCCTCTGTGAGCAACTGGCCGATCCCCTTGTCCAGGAACATTTTGAGGCCTACGCCGCAGCGCGCCGGGACGCAGCGGAAGCAGACATCCCCCGCTTCCAGGCAGAGGGCAACCCCCACGCGGCCTACCTGGCTTCTTTCTATCGGGACTGGTACGCCGGCCTCCTGGACGCTTTCCGCCGTCGCTACAACCGGGATATCCTGGGAGGATTCCGGCGATTGCAGGATGCTGGAGTAGTAGAAATCATCACCTCCGCCGCCACCCACGGCTACCTCCCCCTCCTGGGCAAAGACGCCGCCATCCGCGGGCAGTTAAAGGCCGGGATCGCCTCCTACCGCCGCCAATTCGGGCGCGCCCCGCGGGCTATCTGGCTCCCCGAATGCGCCTATCGCCCGGCCTACATCGCCTCCGATGGCACACTCCGCGCCGGGATAGAGACAATGCTGGCAGCCGAAGGATTGGGCTGCTTTTTTGTAGAGACCCACGCCATTGAGGGCGGCCGCCCGGTGGGCAAGGCCGCAGGCGAGGCCATCGGCCCCTACGGCGCCATCGTCCGCCGCTACGTCCTGCCCCTGGAGCAACTGGCCGTCCCGGAGCACCCGCGCACCACTTACCGCCCCTACTACGTCGTCAATACCACGCCGGGGGTAGTGAGCGAACACTCCGGCGTCGCCGCGATCGGCCGCAACAACCGCACCGGTATGCAGGTCTGGTCCGCCGACTGGGGCTACCCCGGCGATTTTGACTACCGGGAATTCCACAAAAAAGACCACCGCTCAGGCCTGCAATACTGGCGCATCACCGGCGCGCGGGTGGACCTGGCCTTCAAGGACTGGTATCATCCCGACTGGGCGCAGTACAAAGTGGGCGAGCACGCCCGCCACTTCGCCTGGCTGGTCCACGACCTGCTGGAGCAGTACCACGCCGAGACGGGGGAGGTCGGCCTCATCGCTTCCAACTACGACACCGAACTCTTCGGCCACTGGTGGTTTGAGGGGGTGGACTGGATTCGGGAGGTCCTGCGCCTGCTGGCCCGCTCCGACCGGGTCGCGCTGACCACCGCCAGCCAGTACCTGGAGGCCCATCCGCCGGAGGAGGTGCTGGCCCTGCCGGAGAGTTCCTGGGGGCTGGGCGGTGGCCACTGGACCTGGGACAACCCGGAGACGCACTGGATGTGGGCGCCGATTCACGAATGCGAAGAGCGCATGAGCCACCTGGCGCGCCAGAAGGCGGAGAGCGCCACCCCGGATGAGATGTTCGTCCTCAACCAGGCGGCGCGGGAACTCCTGCTCCTGGAGGCCTCCGACTGGCCCTTCCTGGTCACCACTGGGCAAGCGCGGGAGTACGCGATCCAGCGGTTCACCGCCCACGTGGATCGGTTTGAGCAGTTAGCCCGGAGCGTGGAATCGGGCCAGCCCGACCGCGCCCTGGCCGAGGAGTTGTGGGAACTGGATAAGGTCTTTCCGGATGTGGATTTCCGATGGTGGGCCGAATAGACGTCGGGCCAATTCGGGACTACGTAGAACGCTGGCAAGCCGTAGCGGAGCGGGAGAGGGAAGAACGACGGCGTCTCTCTCCCCAGCAGCACTGGCAGCAATTCTGTGCACTCATCGCCCTGGCCGAGGAACTGGGTCTGGACTGGAGACAGCAAAACGAGCAGGAAGTGGCGGAAGTCCGCCGCCGATGGGTGCATCTGAAGGAGGCGTTTGAACGAGAGCGGAAACTTTAGAAATCCCGGATCTCTGGAACCGAATCTCGCCCCTGCTGGGGAATATGGAGGAAAAATGAGCGCGGAAGGTCTGAAAATCCTCTTCCTATCCGCCGAAGCGGTTCCCTTTGCCAAAGTGGGCGGGCTGGCCGATGTGGCGGGCGCGCTGCCCAAAGCCCTGCGCGCCCTGGGCCATGACGTCCGCCTGATGATCCCCCGCTACGGCTCCATTCGCTCCGACCAGTTCCACTTTGAGCGGATGGGAAAACCGTTTCCCGTCCCCGTCGGCCCGCGCGAAGAACCGGTCCACCTGGTCACCACCACCGTAGACGGGGTGCCTGCCTACCTGATCTGGGACGAGAAATTCTTCTCCCCGCGCGACCGCATCTACGGCTTTGACGACGACCCGCAGCGGTTCACCTTCTTCTGCCGCGCCGCGGTCGCTGCTCTCCCGGTCCTGGGATGGACGCCCGACATCCTCCACGCCAACGACTGGCATACGGGCCCCGTCCCCACCTGGCTGGCCTACGAGGGCCGCTACCGGCCCGAGTACCGGCACATCGCCTCCGTCTTCACCATCCACAACATCGCCTACCAGGGCCTCTGCGGGCGGCTGATCCTCACCTTCGCCCGCATGGAGTACGTCAAACATCTGGACGTGGAACCGCCGGGACAGGTGAACTGGATGGCCCAGGGCATCGCCAACGCCGACCTTGTCACCACCGTCAGCCCGCAGTATGCGCGGGAAATCCTGGAGACGGAGGCCGCAATGGGCCTTTCCCCCCTCCTTCGCCAGCGGCAGGACCGCCTCTTCGGCATCCTCAACGGCATTGACACCGATTTCTGGAACCCCGTCACCGACCCGCATCTGCGGCAGAAATTTGACCTGACCACTCTTCGCCTGCGGGCGGTCAACAAGGCCGCCCTCCAGCAAGAAGCCCATTTGCCCGTCCGCCCGGATACCCCTCTCATCGGCATGGTGACCCGACTGGATGCCATCAAAGGGATAGACCTCCTGACGCCTGTGCTGGCACAACTCCTCCAAGGAGACATCCAGTTTGTCCTTCTGGGCATGGGTCAACCGGAATACCACGAGCAAATGGAGGCCCTTCAGGCCCGCTTCCCGGACAAGGTGCGCGCCTTCCTGCGCTTTGACGATCCGCTGGCCCACCGCATCTATGCCGGATGCGATATCTTCCTGATGCCCTCCCGCTTTGAGCCCTGCGGCCTGGGCCAGATGATCGCCATGCGCTATGGCGCCGTCCCCCTCGTCCACCGCACCGGCGGCCTGGCCGACACCGTCGTGGATTACCACCAGCGGCCCGATAAGGCCACCGGCTTTGTCTTTGAGACCTTCTCCCCCGAAGACTGCCTGGACGCCCTGCAACGGGCCCTGCGCGCCTGGCGCGACCGGGACGTCTGGACGGCGATCCAGACCCGGGGGATGAAGACCGATTTCTCCTGGGGGTCCTCCGCACGAAAATACGTAGAGATTTATCAGCGGGCGCGGCAACTGACCCGCACCAGCCGATAGTTTCCAGGAGGGCGACGCTATGTCGCTGACCCTTTCCTTAGTCATCCACAACCATCAGCCTGTCGGCAATTTTGACTTCGTCTTTGCCCACGCGACCGAACGGGCCTACGACCCCCTCCTGGCCGCGCTGGAGCGCCATCCGGCCGTCCGTCTTTCCCTCCACTACACCGGCCCTCTCTACGACTGGCTGATCGCCCACCGTCCCGACCACATAGAACGACTGCGGGCACTGGTGGCGCGCGGGCAGGTGGAACTCCTCACCGGTGCCTACTACGAGCCCATCCTGGTCTCCATCCCCGACGCCGACAAAATCGGCCAGATTCGCAAGATGACCCGCTTCCTGCGGGAGACGTTCGGGTACGAGGCCACCGGCATGTGGCTGGCGGAACGGGTCTGGGAGCCGCACCTGCCCAAACCGATCGCCGAAGCGGGCGTCCGCTACACCCTGCTGGACGACACCCCCTTCAAAATGGCCGGTCTCACCGACGACCACCTCTTCGGCCCCTACGTCACCGAAGAGCAGGGATACACCCTCACCGTCTTCGGCAACGTGATGTACCTCCGATATGCCATCCCCTGGCATCCGCTGGAGGAGGTGATGGACTGGCTGCAGGCCCAGGCCCAGGCCCATTCGGGAGGCGTCGCCGTGATGGGGGATGACGGCGAGAAGTTTGGCCTCTGGCCCGGTACATGGGACCTGTGCTGGGGTGAGGAGGCCTGGATGGAGCGATTCTTCGCCGCGCTGGAGGCCGAGTCGGGCTGGCTCCGGACCCGTCCCCTGGGGGAGGTCGCTGCCGAAATGCCTCCCCTGGGACGGGTGTACCTCCCCTGCGCTTCCTACGAGGAGATGATGGACTGGACCCTTCCGCCGCACGATTTCGCCGCGATGCGCCGCGTCCGCAGAGAACTGCGGGACGCAGGCCGCGCCGACATCCTGCACTTCGTCCGCGGCGGCCTCTGGCGCGCCTTCACCGCCCGCTACGACGAAGTCAACCAGATGCACAAAAAGATGCTCTGGGTCAGCCGGAAAGTCCAGCGGATGCCGGAAGGCGAAGAAAAAGCCCGCGCCCAGGACCACCTCTGGGCCGCCCAATGCAACTGCGGCTACTGGCACGGCCTCTTCGGCGGCATCTATCTCTTTCACATCCGGGCCGCCAACTACGCCAACCTCATCGCCGCAGAGACCATCGCCGACAAAACGTTCAGAGGCCAGGAGACCTGGGCACAGCCGGAAAGAGGCGACCTGGACGCCGACGGGCATGAGGAAATCATCCTGAATACCGACCGGCAGATATTGACCTTTAAACCTTCGTACGGCGGAGCGCTGGTGGAATGGGACTGGCGTCCCGGCAAGTACAACCTTCTCAACACAATGACCCGCCGCCGGGAAGGCTACCATGCGGAACTTCTGACGGCGGCAGAAGAAGGCCGTCTGGTCCTCCCGGGCCAGCCCGACCGTCCCGATGGAATCCGGGTCAAAGAGCCAGATATCCATACCCGTTTATTTCACGACTGGTATCGTCGGGTGGCGCTACTGGACCATTTCCTGCACCCGGATACCACGCTGGACGCCTTTTACCGGTGTCAGTACGGCGAACAGGGCGACTTCGTCAACCAGCCCTACCAGCCGGAGATCAAAAAAGACCCGGCAGGCATCACCTTAGTTCTGACCCGGGATGGGACCGTCTGGGTAGGGGACCGACCAGTACCGGTAGAGGTGGAGAAACGGGTGACCGTCGTTCCGGGTGGTGACCTGGTGACCGTCCTCTACCGGCTGAGCCACAGGAGCGACACCCTTGCAGTGGTACGTTTCGGGGTAGAATTCAACTGGGGGATCGTCGGCGGAGGGGGCGAACGGGCCTACCTGCGGGTTATGCAGGGGCGCCAACGCACTCCCCGCCATCCGAGCGCGCTGGGGGAAGTCCGGGAAGTGACCGTCTTTACCATCGGCCCTCTCCTGCCCGAACCGGTAGGTGAAGCCACATTGACTCTGAGCCGGCCGGGGACCCTCTGGCATTTTCCGCTGGAGGCCATTTCCAACTCCGAAGCAGGCTATGAGCGGGTCTACCAGGGCACCTGCACCCTGCTCTGGTGGGACGTCGTCCTGGAGCCGGGCAAGTCCTGGGAAGTCACTCTGCAGACATCGCTGGTGGAATTGTCCCTGTGAGGGAAACGGGATCGCGCCGACCACTTCACCATCCGCCACAACTCCACCATCACCACAAGGAGGAACGATGAGCATCCAGCGCATCGCCGTGATCGGAGCCGGCACCATGGGCAGCGGCATTGCCCAGGTCTGCGCATCCTACGGTTATCCGGTAACCCTGATAGATGTGATCCCCGCCCAACTGGATCGGGCTATGGCGACCATCCGCCAGTCGGCGGAGAAACTCCATGCCAGAGGCCGCCTGACCGATGAGCAGTACCAGGCCGCTATGAGCGGTATCCGCACCTCCCTGCAGATGGAAGACGCCGCCGACGCCGACCTGGTAGTAGAGGCTGTGCTGGAACAACTGGAGGTCAAGCGGGAGGTGTTCGCTCAACTGGACCGGATCACCCGTCCGGAGGCCATCCTCGCCAGCAACACGTCCTCCATCTCCATCACGAAACTGGGGGCCGCAACGCGCCGCCCCGAAAAGGTCATCGGGATGCATTTCATGAACCCGGTCCCATTGATGAAACTGGTGGAGGTCATTCGCGGCCTCGCCACGTCCGACGAAACGACAGCCACTGTGGTGGAACTGGCCCGGAAACTGGACAAAGTCCCCGTGGAGGCCCAGGACTACCCCGGCTTCATCTCCAACCGCATCCTCTGCCCGATGATCAACGAAGCGATCTACGCGCTGATGGAGGGCGTGGGCACGGTGGAGGCCATAGACACGGTGATGAAACTGGGGATGAACCATCCGATGGGGCCCCTGGAACTGGCTGACCTGATCGGCCTGGATGTGGTGCTCAACATTCTGGAAGTCCTCCATCGGGAACTGGGAGACGACAAGTATCGCCCCTGCCCGCTTCTGCGGCGGATGGTCGCCGCGGGTCATCTGGGCCGCAAAACCGGCCGGGGGTTCTACACCTACTCGGAATAGGATCGGGGTTGTTGATAAAAATATGAGCACGTGGTCTTATATCGCAGTCAACGGTATCGCAACGGGTCTGATTCATCTTGTCCTCTTTCTGATTCTCTTATTCCGGCGGGGGAAAGAGGCGAAAGAAAAACTGGCCCTGGCCTACATGGGCATCAGTTTGCTGTGGGTTACCGCGGTCACGCTCGCCCATCTGGAAGATATCTTCATTCCAGCCGTCACCGATAGCGGGCGCGCCCTGATCCCGACACTGGCGGCCCTCCTGGCTGCCAGTCAACTGGCAAGCATCGCGCAGTTTCTGGAATACCCCTTCTGGCCCATTGCCGCTACCGCAGGGTATACGTGGGCTACCATACTGCTTCTGGCAACAATTTACTTTATCCTCTTTCCGTCAAACCTGCTCCCACTGGACCAGATCGGTATCTTCAGTTGGGCCGCTCTGATCCTGGGAACCACCGTTCTGCTTGCCATCGGGACGTTCCGCAGCCGCCTTGCCTTCCACCGCAACCGTGCTCTCTACTGGTTGTTCACGGCCACCGCGCTGGCAACCGGCCATGCGATCACCCTTCTCCCGCTGGGGCCACTTCAGACGATAGGGCCGCCTGTTCATCTCATCGGCGCCATTCCCCTGACCCGGGGGGTCCTGACCTTCTGGCTGCCCAACGTCAAGGCGACGCTGCGCTCCGTCTTCCGCTTCCTGTTCCTCTTCGCCATCACCGCGGCCCTCCTGACAGGCGTCGTTCTGAGCGTGGAACGCCTGACCGATATCCTGGCGCTCCCGTCCATCCCGCTGACTATCCTTCTGGCCGTCGGTGTCGCCCTGATTTACCTCCCCTTATACCAGGCCCTGGTACGGTTGGTGGACCGGCTTCTGGCCGGCGTCGGATTTGACCCCGCCCAGACGTTGCGGGACTACAGCCAGACTATCAGCGGGGTGCTGGACCAGGAACAACTGGCCCAGACTGCCGTCCAGACCGTCGCCCAGGTGCTGGATATCCGGCGGGGTGCTTTGCTGGTCGCCAGCCCGACAGAGCGCGGCGGTCTGCTCCTGCGCCCGGTGCCCGCGCTGGGGGAAATTTCCACCGACCCCGTAGAACTGGAGCCCATCAGCCCCATCCTGGTCCGTCTGCAGGAAGATGATGCTCCCCTATTCCAGTACGAGATAGAACACCATCCGGTCCTGAGGGAGTCTCCCCAACGGGAACGGGAATGGCTGCGGGTTTTAGAGATGGAAATCTACCTCCCCATCCGCGCCCAGGGGGAACTGGCCGGACTTTTAGCGATGGGGCCGCAAAGGACGGGGGAACCCTACAGCCCCCGCGTTGTGGAATTCCTGGCGACTCTGGCCCATCAGACAGGGGTCGCATTGCAGAACGCGCGCCTCTTCGCCGGACTGCAGGAACTGAACGCGCGCATTATGCAACTGAACGAGAGTCTGCGCACCGCGTACGAGCGGCTGGAACGGATGGATCGGGCCAAAAGCGACTTTCTGAACATCGCCTCTCACGAACTGCGCACCCCGCTGACTCAGATTCGGGGATACACCGATGTGCTGGCCGACCTGGCCCGCTCCGAGGTGCTGACCCAGGAGCAGATCGCCCGCATCGCCGACAACATTTCCCGCCCGGTCCGCCGCCTGGAACGGATCATCAACGCCCTGCTGGATGCCTCCCAACTGGATGCCGGGATGACGTTCCGCTTCACCCCGACCACGCTGGCGGGAATTATGCGAATGGCGATTGAGGCGTGGCTTCCCGCCCTCAAAGAGCGCAACATCACCCTGAACACCTACGGACTGGACTCCGTCCCGCTGATTCGGGCCGATATGGAACGGCTCACCCAGGCCTTCAGCAACCTGATCTCCAACGCGATCAAGTTCACCCCCGACGGCGGGCGAATCACCATAGAGGCCCACCCGCTGGATGACGAGCACTTTGAGGTGACCGTTACAGACACCGGGATCGGGATCAACAGTATGGACCTGGGACTGATCTTTGAGAAGTTTTACCGCGTGGGGAGCATAGACCTGCATTCGTCGGGGGACTACAAGTTTAAAGGTGGAGGGCCGGGATTGGGATTAGCCATTGCGCGGGGGATTATTGAAGGGCATGGCGGCTGCATATGGGCGGAAAGCGCGGGATACGACGAAGAGCGCTGTCCGGGGAGCACCTTCCACGTGGTTCTGCCGTACCACGCCCACCAGGGCCCTTGCCGATGGCAGCGGCCGGAATGAGGTTCCGCCCACTGTTGAACCGTTGGGCCGTAAGGACAGATTTCAAACCTGTCCCGGCGCTCCCTTCGGGGGCTGTTTGCCGTTTGTAGTCAGCCACGCAGCGCAGCGGAGTGGCGTCCTGCCGTTTGTAGTGCGCCACGCAGCGCAGCGGAGTGGCGCCCTGCCGTTTGTAGTGCGCCACGCAGCGCAGCGGAGTGGCGCCCTGCCGTTTGTAGTCAGCCACGCAGCGCAGCGGAGTGGCG
>CAKZOY010000086.1 GCA_937138275.1 uncultured Chloroflexota bacterium | reverse complement strand
TACGTACCATCTCCATTAACTGCGCCTCATTGATCATCGGAATCCCCAGTTCCTGGGCGCGGCGGAATTTCGTCCCGCCGGGCGCCTCCCCGACGACCAGATAATCCGTCTTGCGGCTGACGCTATCGGTGACCTTGCCGCCGTAGCGCTCAATCATCGCCGCGACCTCCTCGCGCGGGCGGGAGAGCGCGCCGGTGATGACAAAGGTCAGGCCTGCCAGTGGCTGCGGCCCGGCCTCGGCCGCGGGCGCCTCCTCCGCCAGACGCACCCCCGCACGACGGAGCTTCTCCACAATCTCCCGGTGTCGGGACCGACGGAACCACTCCGCCACCGCGCGGGCGATCTCCGGCCCGATACCCGGAATCTGCTGCAGGTCCTCCTCCCGCGCCGCGGCCAGCGCGTCCACCGAACGGAACTGCCGGGCCAGCGTCTCGGCGACCACACCCCCCACCTGGGGGATGCCCAGCGCCGTCAGCACCCGGCTGAAGGGCTGCTCCTTAGAGGCGGCGATCCCCGCCAGCAGATTCTCCGCCTTCTTGTCGGCGAACCCCTCCAGCCCCAGCAGGTCCTCCTTGCGCAGAAAGTACAGGTCGGCGACGTCCTTCACCAGGCCCCGGTCCACCAGCAGTTGCGCCGTCTTCTCCCCCAGGGACTCTATGTCCATCGCCCCGCGGGAGGCGAAATAGGAGATACGGCGGACCAGTTGCGCCGGGCAGGCGGCATTGGCGCAGTAGACCGCCACCTCGCCCGGCACACGGGAGACCGGTTCGCCGCAGGACGGGCAGCGGTCGGGCGGGGTATATGGTCGCTCCTCCCCGCTGCGCACGTCCACCACCGGCCCGACGATGTACGGGATGACCTCTCCGGCCCGTTTGACGATCACCCGGTCGCCCACGCGGATATCCTTCTCGGCGATGTAATCAAAATTGTGCAGAGTTGCTTTAGAGACGGTCACCCCGCCGATGGAGACCGGCTCCAGAACAGCGTAGGGGGTCAACACCCCGGTGCGGCCCACGTTGACCCGAATGTCCAGCAGACGGGTTGTCGCCTCGCGGCCGGGGAACTTGTAGGCCAGCATCCCCCGCGGGGTACGGCCCACCACCCCCAGGTCGGCCGCCGTCCGCAGGTCGTTGACCTTGATGACCATACCGTCGGCCTCGTAGGGGAGCGTATCCCGCTTCCGCTCCCACTCCTGGCAGTAGGCGATGGCCCCTTCCAGGTCCGGGAAGTGGGCCGCTTGTTCGGGGACAGGGAACCCCAGCGCCCGCAGGTACTGGAGGGTCTCCCACTGGGTGGACGGCGGGGCGGGCTCCCCCTCCCAGGCTACCACCTGGTAGCAGAGCAGACTGATGGGCCGCTGGGCGGTGATGCGGGAATCCAGTTGCCGCAGGGAACCGGCGGCAGCGTTGCGGGGATTGGCGAAAGTCTTTTCTCCCTTCTCCGCCTGGCGACGGTTGAACTCCTCAAAGTCGCGCACCGTCATATACGCCTCACCGCGCACGACCAGGTACGGCGGCGGTTGGGGACCGTCGGGCTGGACGGGGATGCGCAAGGGGAGTTGGCGGACGGTGCGCAGGTTAGCGGTGACGTCCTCCCCCACCTCGCCGTCGCCGCGGGTGGCGCCGAGGGCGAAGGCCCCGTCCCGATAGTGCAGGACAACGCTGAGGCCGTCAATTTTGGGCTCCACGACGAAATCCAGGCGGATGCCGGGCGGAAGGAGTTTGGAGATGCGTTCCAGCCAGGCGCGCGCCTCATCGGGCCCGAAGGCGTTTTCCAGGCTGAGGATGGGGGCCGGATGGCGCACCTGGGCAAACTCCGGCGCCGGGGGCGCGCCGACCCGCTGGGTGGGCGAATCGGGCGTGACCAGTTCCGGGTACTGCTCTTCCAGACGGCGCAATTCGGCCATCAGCGCATCGTACTCGGCGTCGCTGATGACTGGAGAGTCCAGGACGTAGTAGCGGTAGTTGTGGTAATGGATTTCTTTCCGCAGTTCCTCCACCCGCCGACGGACGTCTTCCGGTACCATCGGTCACCTCCTGGTCTGAAAATAAACTGCGGTTCGGCTCGTGGGTGGTCACTCCGATGGGTAGTGATAAACCTGACCGTCCAGTTCTATGCCGGTTTCATTTGCCCCTCCCCCTTACCCCCTCCCCATTGCGGGCAGGCGGATCGTCCGACCCCACGGGGAGGGGGGAAAAATTCTCTATCCCCCCTCTCCCCCGCCCGCAGGGCAGGGAGAGAGGGGGGACCAAGGGGGGTGAGGGGGCATTTGCCCAAAATCACTACTCACTGGAGTGACTACCGGCTCGTAGTATCCAGGACGCTATTTTCATGCTTTATGGTGCCCTTGGGGCATGTTAAACTGTGGAGTTTCCCGTATGCTGAAAATGTGATAGAATAAACCACAAAGAACACAACGGGACACACAAAGGGCACAAAGGCAATATTTTTATTTCTTTGTGTCCTTCGCGCAACCCTTCGTGCTCTTTGTGGTTTTTTTTATAAAAGGTCATTCAGCGCCTGGCGGTAGAGGCTGGGCGCATCCCGCCGCAGGCGCTGGAAGTCCGCGGCGACCCGTCCTTCGGAGACAAAGTAGGCCAGCGCGCCCAGGAGGCTGATCCCGTGTACCGACGAGCCCTTCAGCGTGCCCGATGGGTCAAAGAGCAGGAAGGGATAATCGGGGTCGGCGATGACGAAACCGCCGGGCAGGTCAAACTGAGTGGCGGCGAAACAGATGCCCGCAATTTCCTCGTCGGGGGCACCGGCGCCTGCGATGGCGACGGGGTCAAACCCGATAGCCTCCAGCAGGGAGATGCGGCAGGCCACGCCCCAGCGCCGGACGCGCAAGACACAGCCGCTCTCCCCCACCCGCACCGGTTCGCAGGCGGCGGCGTACCCCTCCGGCAACTGCAGGACGACGGCATACTCCTTCAGCGAGCCATCTTCGGAGACGGTCCAGTAGCAGGCATGCCAGTTCTCCACCGGATAGCGACCGGGGAGATTGTTGAGCACCCGGGCGGTCGCTGGCGCCCGGCTGGGACGGAACGCGTTCCCTCCTCGGCGAGCCATCTCTCCTCCTGCCGTGATTATAACACTGCACAGACGGGAGTCAACTCCCCAAGGGGGTGGTAAGGTCATACCACCCCTATGGGTTGAATCTGGCCTGTGATTCCAGAGGGGAATAGAAGTTTTTGGGGCGGCGGCGAAGCCGTCGCCCCAAAAACTCCCTTCTTTCCCCCTCTCCGGCCGCCGTCAGGTTGAAACCTGCGGCTTTAGGGCATTGTACGCCGAGCGTCCCCCTTCGGGGACGCCGCACTGCTACTGGTTGGTAAGAGCGATATAGGCGTTGTTACCGGGTCGGCGAAGGCCGACTATTGGCTGGGCTTGTGCAGCAAATCATTCGGGGGAGCGGCGCGCCCGTGAAAAGAGAGAGTGGGGTTTGTGGGGGCGAATTGCTGCGCAAGCCTTCGGCTGCGACTCTGCGACCTGCAACTTTGCGACCTGTATGGAGGGATTATGTTGAGACCGGAGGAACGAGAACGCTTCGCCCGCCAATTGGTGCTGGAAGGGGTCGGCGAGGCCGGACAAGAGCGGCTGAAAGCAGCGCGCGTGCTCATCGTGGGGGCCGGCGGCCTTGGATCGGCCGTGGCCTTCTACCTGGCCGCGGCGGGCGTCGGCACCTTAGGCATCGTGGATTTTGATACCGTTTCTCTCTCCAACCTCAACCGGCAAATCCTGCACACCACCGCCGACCTGGGGCGACCCAAGACCGAGTCGGCCGCGGAACGGCTGACCGCGCTGAACCCGATGCTGCGCGTCGTCCCCTATCCGGAGGCCCTGATCCCAGAGCGAGCTGCCGAACTGGCTGCCGCCTACGACGTGGTGGTGGAGTGCTCGGATAATTTTGAGACCAAGTTCCTGGTCAACGAGGCCTGCGTCCGGGCGGGCACCCCCCTGGTCTGGGCGTCGGTGCTGGCATGGGAAGGGCAGATGTCGGTGGTTATCCCCGGCAAAGGGCCCTGTTACCGCTGTCTTTTCCCCCCATCCATCCGCCTGGATAAAGTACCCACCGCCAGAGAAGTGGGCATCCTGGGCGCCGTTGCCGGGACGTTCGGCGCACTGGAAGCGGTGGAGGCGGTCAAACTGCTCCTGGGGATCGGCCGTCCGCTGGTGGGCCGTCTCCTGGTGTGGGATGGGCTACGGAGCACCTTTGACGAAGTCGCCTTC
>CAKZOY010000085.1 GCA_937138275.1 uncultured Chloroflexota bacterium | reverse complement strand
CCCACCCGGGCAAGGGATGATACGACTTTGTGAGACTTTGTGAAAGACCGGGTGATACGACTTTATGAGAATCAACAGCCCCCGATTACTTTAAGAATCAACAGGATCAAAGACAAACGGCTCATTAACAAAGCGATAGAGCAATTTACAAATCATTTGCCGTTTTTGTACGCTATTCGCTGGTTTTGCTGAACAAAACGTGATATAATGCGTACAGGTCCGTGATGCGCGTATCCCTTTGGAGGGGGGGGCTTCCTATGACTGTGGTGAAATTGAGCCGTCGGAATCAGATGGTGCTTCCGAAAGATGCCCGTGAAGCGCTGGGCGTCAAGCCCGGCGGGCGACTGCTGGTGATCGTGGAGGAGGGAAGCGTCCGGCTGCTTCCCGCACCGGAGAAGTGGAGTGAATTCATCTACGGCCTGGGCGCGGAAGTCTGGAGAGAACTCGGCGGCGGAGAGGCCTTTCTGGCCCAGGAACGGACCTCCTGGGAAGCGGAAAAATGAGCGCAAAACTCGCCCAGAGACTCCGGCAGGCCGGTGCCATCGCGCTGGATACCGTGGTCTTCATCTATGCCTTTGAGCGACATCCAACCTGGGGGCCGGTCGCGCACACCGTTTTCCAGACGCTGGAGACGGGAGAATGCAGCGGGTGTGTGTCCATCCTGGCCCTGGGGGAAATCCTGACCGGGGTCAAGCGGGCCGGAAATGAGACCCTGGCCCTCCAGTATCGTGCCCTTTTCCGCCATTTTCCCAACCTGACCACCGTGGACGCCCACTGGACGGTAATGGAGTATGCGTCTGACCTGCGGGCTCGCTACGGAATCCCGATGCCGGATGCCATCCATCTGGGCACCGCTCTGGCGTGGGGAGCCCGCGCATTCGTCACCAACGACTCCCGATTGTGCCAGGTCGGTGAAATAGAAATCCTTCTGCTCTCCGAATTCGTATAACGGCCCATTCATTCACCGCAGAGCGCCCAGAGAATGCAGAGACGAAATTTTTCTTTATATTCTTTATATTAACCCTTGTGCTCTTTGTGGTAAAAAAAACCAAGGAGGCCCTATGCTCCCGGAATTTGAATTGCTGATGCCCCGCACTCTGGCCGAAGCGCTTGCCATGCTGGCCGACTATGCGCTGGACGTGCTGCCGGTGGCCGGGGCGACCAACCTGATCCCCGATATGCGCGGCGGCCGCCGGTGTCCCCGCTATGTCGTGAACATCGCCTCCCTGCCGGAACTCCAGGGCATCCGCCAGGAAGACGGGCATCTGGTCATCGGCGCGGCGGTGACAGTGGCGGAGGTGCTGGATGACCCCCGGATTGCCCGGATGATGCCCGTCCTGCGGGACGCGGCGGCCGTGCTGGCCAGCCCCCTGGTCCGCAACCGGGCGACCGTTGTGGGGAATCTGGCGAATGCCTCCCCCGCCGCCGATATGGCCCCGCCCTTGCTGGCGCTGGACGCCGAGGTGGAACTGGCAAGCACCGGGGGCGTCCGTCGCGTGGCGCTGAAGGATTTCTTCGTGGACGTCCGCCGGACCGTCTGCCAGCCCCACGAACTGGTGACTGCGGTGCGGGTGCCCCTGCCGGGGTTCGGTTCCCGGTCGGCCTTCTACAAAATCGGCCTGCGCAACGCCGACGCGATCGCGGTGGTGAACGGCGCGGTACGGGTGGACCTGGACGAGGGCGGGGTCTGCCGGACGGCGCGCATTGCCCTGGGCGCGGTTGCCCCGACCCCCATTCGGGCCTACGAGGCAGAGCGCGCGCTGGAGGGGCAGGTGCTCACTCCCGAAGGGATCGCGGAGGCCGCCCGCCGGGCCGCCGAAGCCACCCGTCCCATAGACGATATCCGCGGCGCGGCGGCGTATCGCAGGTATGTCGCGGGGGTGATTGTGCGGAGGATGTTGGAAGGAGTAGGGAGTAAGGAGTAAGGAGTAAGGAGTATGGGGAAGGTGGAGAGTTTTCAGCAACTGGATGTGTGGCGGGAGGCGCATCAGTTGG
>CAKZOY010000084.1 GCA_937138275.1 uncultured Chloroflexota bacterium | reverse complement strand
GAGCGGGGCCTGCAACTTCAGGAGGAGCGCGTGTTCGCCGAGAAGAGCGGCCGGCCGCTGCTTGTGGTCTACCGGGTGATCCCTGCCTGCTCCTCGGGGCCGGTGGAAGTCGGATGTTGCGAAGGGAAACAGAAGGGAGTTCGTGAGCAGTAAGATGGGCGTTCAGGGTACGATCATTATCGGTGATAGCCGAAACATGCAGGAGGTGGCGGCGGAAAGCGTCGCCCTGGTCGTCACGTCGCCGCCCTACTGGCATCTGAAGGACTACGGGGTCCCCGGCCAGATCGGCTACGGTCAGACCCTGCACGAGTATCTGATAGACCTCAGCCGGGTCTGGCGGGAGTGCTGGCGGGTTCTGATGCCGGGGCGACGGCTGTGCATCAACATCGGTGACCAGTTTGCCCGTGCCGTCATCTACGGTCGCTACAAGGTCATTCCCCTGCATGCGGAAATCACCGCGCAGTGCGAAACGATCGGCTTTGATTATATGGGCGCCATCATCTGGCAGAAGAAAACCACGATGCGCACCACCGGTGGCGCGGTCGTGATGGGGTCGTTCCCTTACCCACCCAACGGGATTGTGGAACTGGACTACGAGTTCATTTTGATCTTCAAGAAACCGGGCAAATCTCGCCCGGTTCCCGATTCCCTGAAAGAGGCGTCGCAACTCAGCCTGGAAGAGTGGAAAGATTTTTTCTCCGGGCACTGGACGTTCGGGGGTGAGCGCCAGGTTTTCCACGAAGCGATGTTTCCGGAAGAACTCCCTCGCCGCCTGATCCGGATGTTTTCGTTTCCCGGGGAGACCGTGCTGGACCCCTTCCTGGGTAGCGGTACGACGGTGAAAGTAGCGCTGGAACTGGAACGCAACGGGATCGGTTACGAAATTCAACCTCAGTTCATCCCCATCATCCGGCAAAAATTGGGGCTTCTGCTACCGGCAACCATTGTGCAGCGAACAGTGGTCCTTCCTCCCGTGGAACCGCCGGAAAGATATGAACCCCGTATCCAGGATGCCCAGCCCCTGGTGGAGCCGAACCTGCTCCGTTTTGACGACAGATCGCCGTATAAGGTTGCGGCCGTGATAGACGCTCAGACGCTCCAGATGGATAATGGCTTGAAGGTCTCGCTGCTGGGCATCGTGGTGCCCCCGGAACGGAGAGAACAGGCAGTTGCCTATTTGCGTCAGTACGTTCTGGGGAAGCGGGTGCTGTTGCGATTTGACCAACCCCCTTCGTCTGCTGGCGCTCCTGTCCCTGCGTATCTGTATCTGACCAACAAACTGTTCATCAACCGGAAGATGATAGAGATGGGGCTTGCCGATGCGGACCGCCAGACATATCACCGGTACAGGGACAAATTTCTAAAAGCAGAGGCGGAACGACATGCCCAGGGAGTGGGTGCTCAACGTCGCGTTTAACCGCTGGCAAC
>CAKZOY010000083.1 GCA_937138275.1 uncultured Chloroflexota bacterium | reverse complement strand
CCCTGCGCCCTGCGCCTTTATCTACCCCCCCAGATACGCCTCCTTCACCCGGGGGTTATCCATCAGTTCCTGGGATGTGCCGGAGAGGGCGATGGTGCCGGTCTCCAGGACGTAGCCCCGATGGGCCAGTTTGAGCGCCTGGCGGGCGTTCTGCTCCACCAGCAGAATGGTGGTACCGGCAGCATTGATCTCCCGCAGTACCTCAAAAATCTCCCGTACCAGCACCGGGGCCAGCCCCATAGACGGCTCATCCAGCAACATCAGCCGCCCACCGCGCATCAGGGCCCGGCCCACTGCCAGCATCTGCTGCTCGCCGCCGGAGAGGGTGCCCGCCAACTGGTTGCGCCGCTCCGCCAGGCGGGGGAAGAGGGAAAAGACCCGGTCGTAGGCCTGCTGAATCTCGCGCGGGTTCTTCTTCCCCCAGGTGGCGAGTTTCAGGTTCTCCTGGACGGTCAGGTTGGCGAAAATCCCCCGCCCCTCCGGCACGTGGGCGATCCCCATGGCGGTCACCTCGTGGGGCGAGACGTTGCGCAGGTCCACGCCTTCAAAAACGATGCTACCCTGCTGGAAGGGCACCAGGCGGGAGATGGCCCGCAGGGTGGTGGATTTTCCCGCCCCGTTGGCCCCGATGAGGGTGACAATCTCTCCCCGGCGCACCTCAAAGGAAATCCCCTTGAGCGCGCGAATCACGCCGTATGAGACGTGCAGGTCCTGCACGGAGAGGACGACATCGTCGCTGGTCATCAGATCGCCTCCTCCCCAAGGTACGCTTCTATCACGCGGGGGTTGCTCTGAATCTCCGCCGGGGTTCCCTCGGCGATGGTCTCGCCGAAGTCCAGCACTTTGATCCGCTCGCAGATGCCCATTACCACCCGCATCTGGTGCTCAATCAGGATGATGGTGAGGTCAAACTGTTGCCGAATCCACCGGATCAGTTCCATCAACTCGGCAATCTCGCCGGGGTTCATCCCCGCTGCGGGCTCGTCCAGAAGCAGAAGACGGGGCTCGCAGGCCAGAGCGCGGGCGATCTCCAGCCGCCGCTGCAGGCCGTAGGGGAGACTGGATGCCACCCATTCCGCCTGGTCGGCCAGGCCCATCAGGTCCAGGAGTTCCAGCGCCCGTTCCCGCACCTCTGCCTCTTCCCGCAGGTAGTTGGGCATCCGGAACATCGCGGCCGGGACCTCGTAGCGGGTGCGGGCGAAGTGGGCGATGCGCACATTGTCCAGCACGCTCAGATTCTTGAACAGGCGAATGGTCTGAAACGTGCGCGCGATGCCCAGGCTGACAATCTGGTCGGGCCGTTTCCCGACCAGATTGTGCCCGTTGAAGAAAATTTCTCCCTCGGTCGGGCGATACACCCCCGTGATGAGGTTAAAGACCGTCGTTTTGCCTGCTCCGTTGGGGCCGATGATGCCGATCAGTTCCCCCGGCTCCTGGTCCAGGTTGAAGTCGTGGACGGCGCGCAGGCCGCCAAAGAAGTGGGTCAGTCCTCGGATGCGCAGCAGCGGCATAGTGCCCCTCCGTCAATCCGATGATCCACCGACCGGAACCGGGGCGGCGGCCTCCCGTTTCCGTCGGATGTGCTCTTTTATGGAGGCGATGGCCTGGGAACGTTCCTCCCGCGGGACCAGGAATCGCCACTCGCGCATCCCCATAATCCCGCGCGGGCGGAAAATCATCAGCAGGACCAAAAGCAGCGGGCCGACGACCCAGCGCCAGACCTGCAGCGGGCGGAGTAATTCCAGCAGGACGGTGTAGACGGTCGCTCCCAGGATGGACCCTCCCAGGCTCCCGATACCGCCCAGGTAGACCATCACCAGGACGTCGGTGGACTTCAGGATGGAGAAGGAGCGGGGGTTGATGAACTGGATGATGTGGGCAAAGAGCCCTCCGGCGATCCCGGCAAAGAAGGACGCAACCACAAAGGTGGTGATTTTCACCTTGCGCGTGTCCACGCTGACCAGAGAGGAGGCGATCTCGTCCTCCCGGATGGAGAGAATGCCCCGGCCGTAGTTGGAATAGACCAGGTTGCGCAGCAGGTAAATGGTGACGACGACCCACACGTAGACCCAGGCGACGGTGGTCAGTTTCTGCATCCCCATAAACCCGCGCGGGCCGCCGATGGCGTCTATGTTCTCCAGCACGCTCTTGACGATCATATTCCAGGCCAGGGTGACGATGGCGAGATAGTCGCCGCGGGTGCGGAAAGACGGGAAGGCCACAACCAGGCCCGTCAGGCCGGCGGCTGCCCCGCCCAGCAAGAGCGCCACGGGGAACAGGTAGGGGATGTATTCTCCCAGGCCCCAGCGGGGGAAGGCCCACACGGTCAGGATGGAGGCGACATAAGCGCCGACGGCCATGAAACCGGCATGGCCCACGGAGAACTCCCCCATGTAGCCGTTGACCAGGTTGAGGCTGGCAGCCAGAATGATGTTGATGCCGACGTAGATGAGCACCTGTTGCTGGTACAGGTTGAGGACACCGGCCTGGGGCAGTACCAGCGCAAGGATGAAGAAGAGGACCAGGAGCGCCGGGACGAACAGTCGGCGCAGCAGCGGGGGCCAGGACTCGTAGAAGAGGCGAACGCGGTTCCAGAATGCGCGCAGTGCGTTCATACCGGCCTCCTTACACTTTCTGGGCCACCGGGCGGCCCAGGATGCCGTAGGGCCGGAAGACCAGCAGCACCAGCAGAAGGGAGAAGGCGACGAAGTCCCGGTAGGTGGAGGCCGGCAGGATGACCGGGGTGAAAATCTCCACGAAGCCCAGGATGAAGCCGCCCAGCATTGCCCCGCGGATGTTGCCGATCCCGCCGACGACGGCGGAGATGAAGGCCCACCAGCCGATACGGATGCCCATATACGGGTCTATGGTGTAGACCATCCCGAAGAGCATCCCGCCGATGGCGGCGATGGAGGCGCCCAGCGCGAAAGTGATGGAGATAATGCGGTCCACCGGCACCCCCATCAGCGGGGCGGTGAACTTATCCCAGGAGACGGCCCGCATCGCCATTCCCACCATCGTCCGGCGCACGATGGTATCCAGGAGGAGCATCACCACCGCCGAGACGGCGATGATGATAATCTGGATGTTGGAGAACGCCACCCCGCTCCAGGTGAAAGTGACGACGGGGAAGAACTTGGGCAGGAAGCGGGGGTCGGGGCCGATGGTCGCCAGGGTGAAGTTCTCCAGGAAGAGCCCCACTCCCAGGGCGGTGATGACCGCGGAGACGCGCGGCGCCTGACGCAGGGGCTTATAGGCGAAGCGCTCTATCAGGACGGCCAGCAGTGCCGTGGCGAACATCGTCGCCAGCATAGTCAGGATGAAGACGACGATGCCGGGCAGGTGGAGCGCCCGACTGATCACTGCGGTCCCTACGAAGAAGGCCACATAGGTGCTAACCATGAAAATATCGCCGTGGGCGAAGTTGATGAGGGTGATGATGCCGTAGACCATGGTGTAGCCCAGGGCGATCAGGGCGTAGACACTGCCCAGTTGGAGGGCGTTTAGCACTTGCTGGATAAGACCTTGCATAAGATTCCCTCTTGCGGAGAGGTTAAGTACACAGGCGGCCTTACGGCCTATAATGTGAACGGCTCATGCTCAAAACGCTACGTCGGCTGTAGGGGTGGGTTTGAAACCGGGTAGGTTTGAAACCCACCCCTACACCGGGGCTGTTTGTAGTGCGCCACGGAGCGTAGCGGAGTGGCGTTCCAGCCTGCGCAGCAGGGTTATGTAGGGGCGACTTTCAAAGTCGCCCCTACCGGAGGGTTCACCCTCCGGCGGGAAGGGTTGCCACCTCCCTGCAGTCGCACGGGGGAGAAAAATCGGGGTTTGCGGGCGGCGGCTTTGCCGCCACCGCAAACCCCTTCTCCCTTCTTTTTTTCCCTGCCCCTCTGGAGGCTGCTGAAAAAGTCGGATTTTCATCCGGCGGGGGGCACCCCTGGTGGGGCAGTGATGCCCCACCCCCCTCGCCCCCCTCCCCGTTGAGGGCGGACGAATCGTCCGCCCCTACTGCGCTGCGCCCGCGGGGAGGGGGGATTTTTGTATGGGTTTTGGCGCTGGCGGCCGAAGGCCGTCAGCGCCAAAACCCATAACTTTTCTCCCCCTTCTCCACCGCTTGCGGGGGAGAAGGGGGCCGGGAGGATGAGGGGTTAAAATATCTCCCAAAAGGGCGGGGCAGGCCTTTGATACCTCATCCCCCGCCACTTTCTCAACACCCTCCTCTGGGCAAGAAGGGGGGGAGGCAAAGGGATATTTTCAAAGTTCGGAATCGTAGCTACCTACCCAATCGGTGCGGTTGCCCAGGCTGGCGGTTGAAACCGCGCCGGAGAGGGCACTTTGCGCCGGGCGACCGCCTGCGCGGTCGCTCCGGTGGCGTCCACGGAGGTGGACGCCCGGCTACAAGCCCCCCAGGGGCGATTTCCATCGCCGCTCCGGCGGCTGGCCCGAAATTGAGCGAACCGTAGGTTTTATTAGGGAAGGGGAGAAGGGGAACAAATCCCCTCCTCCCCCCAGAGCATCCCGCCCTGCCCATCTGCGCCGCGCCGGGATTACGGTTGGGCCGTGGTGTAATAGACGAACTTGCCTCCCTTAATCTGCAGGACGACGGCGCTCTTGATGGGGTCGCCCGTGCCGGCGAATTTCAGCACACCAGTGACGCCTTCGTAACTGGGGATGCTGTGGAGCGCCTGGTTGACGGCTTCGCGGTCAATCTTTCCGGCGGTCTGGATGGCCTGGAAAGCCATGCCGAAAGCGTCGTAGGTGAGCGCTGCCACATCGTCGGGGACTTTGCCGTACTTGGCCTGGTAGGCCTGGATGAAGGCCTGGGCCTTGGGTGTGGCAATGTCCGCGGCGTAGTGGGTGGTGAAGAAGTACCCTTCGCAATCGGCACCGCAGAGGTCAATCAACTCGGTAGCGCCCCAGGAGTCGCTCCCCACGATGACCCCCTGAAAGCCCAATTTGTGGGCCTGCTGGACCTGAAGGGGGACCTCGGTGTAGTAGTTGGGCAGGAAGAGGGAGTCGGCCCCCGATTCAATGATCTTGGTCAACTGGGCGGAGAAGTCCTTGTCGCCGGTTGTGTAGGTCTCAAAGGCCACAACCGGGATGCCTGCTTCCTCCATGGTCTTTTTGTAGATTTCTGCGATGCCCTTATTATACTCGGAGGCAACATCGTAGAGGACCGCGGGTTTCTTGGTGCCCAGTTCGGTGATGGCGAACCGTGCGGCGACGACGCCCTGGAAGTCGTCAATGAAGCAGGCGCGCAGGACATACTTCTTCGGCTGACCGGTGGCGGCGTCAATGGTGGTCTTGGGGTTGGTGGACCAGGGGGAGATCATGGGCATTTTGTTCTGTTCCGCCACCTCGGCAGCGGGGATGGCGTTGCGGCTGGCGTTGGGGCCGATCATCAAGAGCACCCCCGCGGCGTTGAGTTTCTGAGCGGCTGCGGCCGCGGATTCCGCCTTGTCCTCGTTATCCTCAATGAGGAGTTCAATCTTGTATTTCCTCCCGCCGACTTCCAGCCCTCCGGCGTTGTTGACCTCCTCCACTGCCAGTTCGGCCCCGTTCTTGCAGGAGGCACCGACCACCGGGACACCGCCGGTCAGTTCCGCGTTCAGCCCGATCTTGATCGTCTCCGGGCCTCTCGGCTGACACGCGGTCGCAATCAGACCCATCACGATCAGCAGCCCAATCAGGAGAGATAAGCGTTTCATTTCAGCGTTCCTCCTTTCTTACAATGGGTGGCTGGCGATAATAAGTAAGCATCAGGGATGGGCGAGGGGCGGGCACCTCTGGCAAGGTGGTTATTATAAGGTAGTATAATGCGAAAAACATTTTTGTCAAGCGGCTTTGCTGAGGTTGGGCTTGTGCAGCAAATCCCTTTCGGGGAGCAACATGCCCGTGAGATAAGGGAAAGTGGGGTTTGTGGGGGCGGCGAAGCCGCCCCCACAAACCCCACATCCCCACCCTTTCCCATGCAGGGTGAATTGCGGCGCAAGCCCCAGCGAACTGTTGATTCTCATAAAGCCGTATCACCCGGTCTTTAACAAAGTCTCATAAAGTCATATCCTATCCCTTGCCCGGGTGGGAGTCCGAGCATTCGTTCCGAGCCTTCTTTGTTGCCAGGGATTCCCTTTATCCCCCTCACCCCCCTTGCCCCCCTCTCCCCCTTGCCCTGACGGGCGGGG
>CAKZOY010000082.1 GCA_937138275.1 uncultured Chloroflexota bacterium | reverse complement strand
CGCCACCGTACCACTCTCCAATGCAACACTCACCGGCATACCGATGCACCAACTTTTGCATAAAACCGAAAAATCGTGTATCCTTTATCCGTGAACTATCCGTCGCCGTTTCTGGGGATTCCCTGTGCCTGCCGACTCTCTCCTGGCTGTCATTATTGTCAGTTGGAACGTGCGCGACCTGCTGGAGGCCTGCCTGCGCTCCCTCTTCGGCGACCTGGGCCAGAGCGGCCTGGAGGCCGAGGTCTGGGTGGTGGACAATGGCTCCTCCGACGGGACGCCGAAAATGGTCGCCCGCACGTTCCCGGCCGTTCGTCTCGTCGCCCGGCCGGATAACATCGGCTTCGCCGCCGCCAACAACCTGGCCTTACGCGCGCTCATGGAAACCGCCCCGCCGCGCTACCTCTGGCTGCTCAACCCCGACACCGAAGTGCTCCCCGGCGCGACGGCCGCTCTGATCCGCGCGCTGGAGGATCACCCGCGCGTTGCAGTCGCCGGAGCGAAACTCCTGTACCCCGACGGCACCCTCCAGCACTCCGCCTTCCGCTTCCCGGGACTGGTCCAACTGACCTTTGACCTTTTCCCTATGCCCGCGCGCCTCTACGAGACCTCCCTGAACGGCCGCTACCCGCGCCGACTCTACGATGGAGAAAACCCCTTTTTCGTGGACCATCCCCTGGGCGCGGCGATGATGGTCCGCACCGAGGCCGTGAACCAGGTGGGGTTGCTGGATGAGGGGTACCGTATCTACTGCGAGGAGATTGACTGGTGCTGGCGGATGCGGCGGGCGGGCTGGCGGGCGCTCTGCGTCCCCGCTGCGCGGGTGGTTCACCACTCCGGGCGCTCCACCGGTCAGGTGCCCATCCCTTCGTTCGTCAACTTGTGGACCAGCCGGGCGCGCCTCTACGCCCGCCATCACGGGCCCCTCACCCGCTTCCTGGCCCGGCAATTGGTCCGGATCGGGATGCGCCGACGGATGCGCGCCGCTTCCCCCGAATGGCAGGAGGCCATCCGGCAGGTGCTGGCAGCCTGGGATGCCCTTACGTTTTACTCTTCACGCTTTACGCCATGACATCCGACTGGACCGCTCTTCACCACGAGATTATCCACTGCCGCGCCTGTCCCCGGCTGGCGGCGTATCGGGAGGAGGTGACGCGGGTGCGCAAGCGCGCCTATCGGGACTGGGAGTACTGGGGGCGCCCGCTGCCGGGCTTCGGCGACCCTCAGGCCTGGCTACTGATCATCGGGCTGGCGCCAGCCGCCCACGGCGCCAACCGCACCGGTCGGATGTTCACCGGTGACGGTTCCGGAGCCACCCTCACCGCCGCCCTCCATCGGGCCGGTTTGGCCAACCGGCCCACATCCGAACACCGGGCCGACGGCCTGGAACTGCGCGGCGTCTTTGAGACCGCTGTCGTCCGCTGCGCGCCGCCCCAGAACCGCCCATCCCGTCAGGAAATAGAAAACTGCCTGCCGTTTCTGGCCCGCGAAATCGCCCTGCTGCCCAGCGTCCGGGTGGTCCTGGCTCTGGGACAGATCGCGCTGGAGGGCTACCGGATGCTCCTGCGGCGGCAGGGCGTGGACGTCCCGCCCATCCCCTTCCGTCATGGTGCGGTCGTCCCCCTCCCGCCCCCGCTCCCGACCTTGCTGGTCTCCTACCACCCCAGCCGCCAGAAC
Organism: uncultured Chloroflexota bacterium; assembly: GCA_937138275.1. Classification (GTDB taxonomy): domain Bacteria; phylum Chloroflexota; class Anaerolineae; order B4-G1; family DUEL01; genus SpSt-77. The sequence continues at coordinate 993 of CAKZOY010000082.1, read as the reverse complement.
ACCCAAACGGGCCGTCTGACCCCGCAAATGCTGGACGAAATCATAAGAAAGGCTATGGAGGTCGTCCGATGACCCTGGCTGTGGTCGTGCTCACCTATAACGAGGAACAAGACATCGTGGATTGCCTGACCAGCCTGGCCTGGGCCGAGCGCCGGGTGGTTCTGGATTCCTTCAGCACCGACCGGACGGTGGAACTGGCGCGGGAGATGGGGGCCGAAGTGATGCAGCACCCGTTTGAGAACTATGCCCGCCAGCGCAACGTGGCCCTGGAGTGGGTGAAGGCGGAGTGGATTTTCTTCGTGGACGCCGACGAGCGGGTCACCCCGGAACTGGCCGCGGAGGTGCAGACCGTCACGGGGGGAGGATATCCGGAGGTCGGCTGGTGGGTGCCTCGTCACAACTACATTTTTGGACGGTTGACGCGCGGGGCGGGCTGGTATCCCGACTACCAGTTGCGCCTGGTGCGGCGGGGGCTTGCCCGCTGGGAGCGGGCCGTCCACGAAATCGCCATCGTGGATGGACTGACGGGGTATCTTCAAAATCCCCTCATCCACCACAACTACGACAACCTGGCCGAATTTATTGCCCGTCAGAGAAAATATGCCAACTACGACGCAATGGTGCTGTACAAAGAGGGAACCCGTCCCCATTTCTACACCCCATTCTCTCAGGCCATTCGCCACTTCTGGTGGCGGTTTATCACCCTGCGAGGCTTTCGGGATGGGGGACATGGCCTGCGGTTGAGCCTGCTGATGGCCTACTTTGAGGCCGTCAAATACCACAAATTGGCCCGATTATGGTCCCAAAAACCGAAAAACCACCCCTTTTGATTTGATTTCTCGCCCCAATTATGGTAAAATTATCCACGTATTGCGCTTTACGTTTTACGCTTGTAACTATATTGACAATGGCAGATTCTAAATTATAATGACAAATTCTGCGTTAAAAGTATAAATGGTATTACCCAATTCGGCTTCCGGACGAAAGAGGTCC
>CAKZOY010000081.1 GCA_937138275.1 uncultured Chloroflexota bacterium | reverse complement strand
CGGAGCGAGGCCTCGGTTCTGCCGGAGTTCACCGGATGGGCGATTCACGACCATATGGCGGCGTACTACAAGTTTGCGCAAGCGAAACACGGCGCCTGCAATGCGCACATTCTGCGGGAACTGCAGGGGCTGATAGAAAACGGTTCGGTGTGGGCTGGGGAGATGCGCACCTTTTTGCTGGACCTGTATGGTCAGGCGCTCCCTTTGCGGGGGGAAGCGGCGGTTCAAGCCCAGCAACGGTATCGCCAGATTTTGAGCCAGGCGGAATTGGAGGAACCGCCGCCGGAACCGAAAGCGGGCAGGGGACGCCCGAAAAACACGCCTGGACGGAATCTCCTCCGCCGCCTGACGGAGCGAGAGGAGGCGGTTCTGGCCTTTGCGCTGGTGGAAGGGGTGCCTTTCACCAACAACCAGGCTGAACGGGACTTGCGCCCGGCGAAGGTGAAGCAGAAAGTGAGTGGTGGTTTTCGCACCGAGCGCGGGGCGCAGGTGTATGCCCGCTTGCAGGCGGTGATTTCTACCTGCCGCAAGCAGGGGCGGGATGTCTTTTTGACGTTGCGTGACCTTTTTGCCCATCAGCCGGTCTCCCTGCTTGCAGAGGGTAGGTAGTTACTAATAATCACTGTGGCGAAATACTAATCATTCCGCAACACCAGCGGCAGATATACGTACATCCGCCGCTCATCGGCGCCGATGTCCGGTGCCGCGCCGATGGGCCGCCGGTCGCCGTCTATGTCGGCCGTGATCGCCGTCGTTGCGCCAGCATCCTGCGCCGCAGAACCTGCGCTGATGTGATAATCGCCGCCCGCCGGGTTTACAAAGCGCGGGTCGCCGTTGACCGGGTTCGTGCCCTGGATGCCGGGGGACATGTTGGCCCAGAACAGGGTGTGATCGGCGTTCACCGTGGCGCTGGCCGGAGTGACGCTGGTGATCCCCCAGGTGTGACTGACGATGATGGTGTTGGTCAGGAACAGGGTGGCGGACCCGGTCACATAGATGCCGCTGCCGATGCCCGATCCGACCAGCGTGTTGTGGAGCAACTGAGCCTGAATCGCTGAACCGCTCGTCCATATCGCGCGGATAGTCGCCGTTGTGCCGCTGCGGGCGATGATGTTGTTGATCAACAGCGGGCCTGTCCCGGAACTGGTGAAGAGTTCTACCCCCACCGCGGCGGTGTTGCTGATCACCCAGTTGCTTTCCAGCCGCGCCCTGCTTCCTTGCAGACACACGGCGCTTTCTCCGGCATTGTCGCCTATGATGTTGGACCGGTATAGGCCGGAGTCGTTGTAGGTGTGAAGAGCAGCGCCGCGTTGCATTCCGGCGGGATTGGCTCGGTTACCGCGCAATATATTGTTCTCAACTGTTGGCGCTCCATAGTCCACAGAGATCCCCCCGCCCCAGCCAAAGTTACTGATGCCGGTCGCATAGTTGCTGAGAATCTGATTGGCGCGCACCTGGGCACTGCTCTGGTCCAGATATAGCCCACCGCCGTCGCCGTACCCGTTGAGATTCGCGACGTTGCTGATGATGACGTTTCCGCTGATGACCGCCCCGCTCGCGCTCCGGAGATACAGCCCGCCGCCATAGCCAGTCCTGCCGAAGGTGTCCGTTGCGATGTTGCCCGTGATGACGTTGTTCACAATGAGTGGGCTGGACTCATTGATAAAGATGCCCCCACCGCAGCCGGCCGGTGCACCGTGGCCGGTCGCGCATCCTGTGGGTTGCCCGTTGGCGTCGCCGCGGGTGAGGATAAAGCCCTCCAGCGTGGGAGCGATACTGCCGCTGATGACCACTACCCGCCCCAGCCCCTGTGCATCCAGCACGGTCGGCTGGGTGAGCGGATAGGGCGTCGCCCAGTTGGTGGTCGTGTAGCCGCCGCGGATCGTCACCGATTTGTCAATGTACACCACCTGGGTCATCCCCTGGGTCGCCTGCACGCCGGTATAGACCCCCGTGGCGACGCGGATTTCATCGCCCGGATCGGCCCGGTTGACGGCGTGCTGGACGGTGCGGCAAGGATCGGTGATTATTTTACAATCGTTGATCATAAAGGGTCCCCCACCGATGGGAATAAAATTGCGCCCTGTCGTCGCCACATACCGGGTCGTATCGGCGGCACGGGCAGGGGATAGGACCAGCAACAGGGCCAGCAGCGAGGCCAGCCCCAGGGCGAGAGCAGAAATTCCGATCATAGTTTTGGTTTGCATTTGTTTCTCCAGGGTGATGTGTTGTGGCTGGGGGGCGGGGAAAGTCGCGCGGGTTTCACTCATCCCCCGCCTCCTTCTCCTGCTTAGAAGTTCCGCAGCACCAGCGGCAGGTAGTTCGGCGGGGCCATCTCGTAGGCGCCGATGTCGTGCCCCGCCCCCTGCGGGCGCGAGAGGCCGTTGTACGAAGTGGAGATGCGGCCTCTGCCCCTATCTATGCACGGCGAGCCGGCGCGCAGGGCGTACTGCCCGACACCGAAAAACCGCGGGTCCTGCGTCAGGTAGTAGTCAAGGTGTATGTTGGAGGGGCCGGCGGAGTTTCCCCACACGTCATTGCGCACGTTGGGCCAGTCAATCAAGACATAACCGTCGAGATACAGACCATATTCACTGTTGAATGCCACGATGGTGTTGTCCAGTTCCAGGGAAGCATTGTACAAATAGATGCCGGAGCCGGAGTTGTGGGCGATGGTGTTGTTGATCAGCAGCCCATAGGAAGGCTCGGTGGCCCATATATACACGCCATTTCCTGCATTCTGGACAATGATGTTATTGGTCACAGTGAATGAGGCGCTGTTTTCACTTTCCAGGTTCCCATAGCTAGCACTGTTGCCGGCGATGAGGTTGCCGTCCACTATAGCGTTGCGGTGATAGAGATACAGGCCACCGCCAAAGCCTCTGCTGCCAACGGCAGCAACGTTCCCAAGGATGGTGTTGTTTCTGACGGTAGCGTCGCTACGCACGAGGTGGAGGCCGCCGCCCCGGCTGCTGATATCCGCGCCGGCGGTGTTGCTCATGATGGTGTTGCCAGACACGATGGCATCACCATCGCTGACATAGAGGCCGCCGCCCCTACCCTCGACGACAGTGTTGGCTGTGTTGCTGACTACCGTGTTGTCATTGAGCCGGGCGCCGTCACAGCCCAGGAGATAGAGGCCGCCGCCGAAGCCCGGTCTATCGGTGCCCGTATAGGCGACATTGTTCGTGATGACATTGCTGACAATGAGGGGCTGGGCAATGGAGCAGTAAATGCCACCCCCGCGTCCTGAACCGGTGCCTGCATTGCTGGCGTTGTTGCTGTAGATGGTGTTGTGATGGATCCACGGGGCGCTGGCCGTATCTATGTGGATGCCGCGGGCGTTGAAGGCGATCTCATTGTACGAGATGTTGGGCGCGGAGTCATGGGTGACATGGACGCCGTAGAAGCCGTTGCCCAGCGCCCGGTCGTCAACGGTCAGGCCGATCCGATTGTCGCCGATCAGGCCGCTGTCCACGTAATCAACGGCCACACCGCTCCAGGTGTTGCCGGAGATCAGGTTCTCGACGACCAGGTTGTCTGCTCCCTCCCAGATGCTGACACCGTGACAGCCGTTGCCCACGGCGTTCAGGCCACGCGGGCCAGTGCCGATATAGTTGCGGGCCACGGTGTTGCCCGTCGTGGTCGCGCCCTCGATCCGCACGCCGTTACACCCGTTGCCCGAGATGATGTTGCGCTGGCGTGCGCCCCACCCGCCAATGACGTTACCCTTTGCACCGCCATACACCTGCACGCCGTGCTGGCCGAAGTAGACGATCTGGATGCCGCGGACGGCACAGTTGGACGCCGTGATCTCCAGGCCGTTGAACGAGTTCAATCTCCCATACAGTATCACGCCAGGATAGTCATAGCCCTCGCTGGACAGCCACCGATCGCTGCCGTCAATCACCGTGCCATTGTCCGTGAGCGCGGGCAGCGCCGTGGCAGGCGAGATAACCATGGGAGCGTTGAACCGGATCGTCTGCGCGCCGGAGCAGGCGTTGGCCTCCTGGATGGCCGCGCGCAGGCTGCACCCACCGCCGGCCGTTTGACACAAGCAGTTCCCGATGTTGTTGTCGGGGGCGTCGGAGGCTGTGTTGACGAGGAACGTCTCGCCGCTGGCCCGGGTTGTCGGCGGCACGCTCCAGATAAGCAGCCCCAGTGCCAGGACCAGCACAGCCAGCCCTATGCTCAGAAACAGTTTCCCTTTCACAGATTATCCCTCCTGCTTGGGAGCAGGGAGTCCGGCCCTTCTCTGCCGGTGGACACTCGCTACCCGCTGGCCGGAGCGGGGATCCCTGGGTTCGCCCTACCTCAGGCGAAACCCCGCGTGGTTTCAGGGCACCTCCTGCCAGGACCCCGATCCCATATCCCAGCCGGCCGCGCGGATTACCCGGCCGTCTATACGGCGCACGAAGAAAGGGATGCCGATGGACTCGGCCATCTGCATCTGCCAGAACGTGTTGAACCCCTGTTCGGGGGCCGTCGCCCAGCCCAGACGGTCCCGCACAGCGGCGTTCGTGCGCCAGAGTTTGCCGAACCCGCGAATGGGCTGATACAACCCCGCCGGAGGCACGATGGACGGGTCGCTCTCCGGCTCTCCCTCTGTCCATGTGTCTGGATGTTTTTCAAATCGGCCGTCGTTGTAGAACACCAGGATGACCTTCGGGTACACCGCGGACTCCGTCCGCACCTCCTGCAGCCAGATCATCCGCCCACGCTCAAAGGATTCTTCCGCCGCCCAGGTGGCGCTGGCCTCGTAGGCCGGGCAGGCACGGCTGTCGGTGGGGAAAAAGTACGAGTAGCGACATGCCCATGGGACGTCCACGGAGGCGGAGACCTCATTGCCCGCGGTATCCCGGGCCACCAGGGTCATCCGCGGGTCACGATAGAAAGTGAGCGGGACCTCCACCGTGAGGGAGCCCTCGTTGGTCGGCGTCGCGGCCCAGGACCGGGGGGAGCGCATCTGTGTGCTGCTCCAGATGGTGGCGCTGGTCGCTCCCGTCGTCCGCCAGCGGAACGTCAGCCGCTTGCCGGCCGGGGGAAGGTCCTCGGCGCTGACGGTGAACGACAGGATCGCCAGTGCCGACGGTGGGCGGGTCGGCGTGACGCACACCACCCCACATCCTCCGGGGCAAGTGCCCGGGCAATGGAGGACTTCGCCGGTGGCGCAGGCGGGTGGGGCACATACCGGCGCCGGGGTCGTCGGTCCGGGCACGACAATCTGTACCCAGATCACCGCCCCGAAGCGGGTACCATCGGGAGCCTGCAACTGCCAGTTGCCCCGGTAGGTTCCCGGAACGGCCGGTGCGGTGAGATTCACGCTGATATCTGTCTGCGCCCCGGCGGCCGTGGCGGGCACACTCACCGCCGCCGGCCCGCCCATCGGGTTGCCGGAGACGAAGACCAGTTGCGTCCCCGGTTCCCAGTTGCAGGTGCCGCTGTTGCGAATGCGCCAGGTCTTGACGAAGGCCGTGCCGGGGGCGAACGGGGTGTTATCGGGGACGGTTACATCGGCGACCCAGCGGGCGCCCAGAGTGCAGCCTGCGGCGGTGGTGGGCTCCGGGGGAGCCTCCGTCGGCGGCGCTGCACTCGGCGGCGCGGGGGTCGCCGGTGGCGGGGTCGTCCCGGTGGCCGGGGTGGGCTCGGGCGTCGCCGTGACGACCACCGTGGCGACAGGTCCACAGGCCAGCAGGAAGATAGCCAGAAGGGCCATCAGAACAGGGATACGGTGTTCTCGGATCATGTTTTCCTCCTTAACTTGTGAAATTTCGGTTCATTTGGGCGAAAAGCACTTCATGCCGCCCTCTATCCCTGAAACGTCGGAGAGGCTGTCTTTGTTACAGGGGCTGAAGGTGAGTTTGGGGATGACTTTGCTGTGGCTGCTCCCTTCCTATGGTGCTGTCATCACCGTCACTGCCCACATTGCCCGGTAGTCCAGCGCGATCAGGTAGCCCATCGGGATCGGGCCGCTCACCTTCAGGAGCAGCCCACCCTGCATCGGCTGGATCAGCAGGTTGACCCCTTTCTCCGCCTCGTTCGGCCAGCCGATGGGGTCCCATAACCCGTTCATACACCAGACCTTACCGAATCCCCGGACGGGCAACAGGTAGCCGGTGGGCGGTCTCATATTCGCACACTTCGGATAGATGGGCGGTTGCGTCTCATCCCAGGTGTCGGTGTAGACCCGCAGCGCGCCCTGGGAAGCATTCGTATCTTGCCCGTCAATGACATAGATTTCCCCGTTATCCGACCGCCAGACCATCAGGCTGAGGTAGTGGGTACGGGGATCGGGGTTCTCCACATTGGCGAAGAAATCCTGGAAGGCCCCGCCGATGGTGAAGGACGCCTGCGTTGGGCAGCCCAGATCATAGGTCGGATAGAGGCTCTGGAGACGGGTCAGCGCCGATTGAAGCATCGGATTCACAGGGATAGCACACGCGGAGGGTATCGGGGTTCGCGTCGGGGGGAATGTGGGAATGGAGGTAAACGTTGGGGTAGGAAGAGGCGTGTTTATTGCCGGAGTTGGCACGACAATCTGGACGTAGAGGATGGCACCGAAGCGGGTGCCGTTGGCGGCCTGCAACTGCCAGTTGCCCCGGTACGTCCCCGGGATGGATGGCGCCTTCAGGTTCACGCGCACATCCACGGTGGCGCCGGGGGCTACCGTCCCCACCGGCACCGACGCCGGCCCGCCCATCCCGTCCCCCGAAATGAGGACCAGCGTTGTCCCCGAGTCCCAGGCACAGGTGCCGGAATTGCGCAATCGCCAGGTCTTGGTGAAGACCGCTCCCGGGGCGAAGACGGTGTTATCGGGGACGGTCACATCGGCCACCCAATCGGCATCCGGCACACACGGGGGCGTGGGTGTGGCCCAGGGCGACGGAACAGGGGAAAGCGGGACGGTCGGTTCCTCCGGGGAGGGGGTCCCGGTGGGTAGAGGGGGGAGAAGGGTAGGAAATGGGGTTGGAGAGGGAAAAAGGGCACCGATGGGGAAAGCGCGCGCCGCCAGAATCAGCAGGACCAGCAGGAGGAGAAAAAGGGCCACGCCCCCCGCTGCTCCGGCCCAGAATTCGGGGCCCAGGGGCAAGGACCGGGGACGGGTCGGGGGGCCGGGTGGGGGCGGAGGAGAGGGAGGATCGGGGAGTTGGGCCAATCGTTCCAGAAAGCGCGCCCGAAGGAGCGGTGGGGGCAGGACGGGGGCCAGCGTCGCCAGCAGGCTGGAGACGGTCAGGAGTTCCCGGCGGGTGCGCTGGCAAACCGGGCAGGTAGCAACGTGCTGCTGCACCCGTCGGCGGGTGGCCCGGTCCAGTTCACCGTCCATCTCTGCCGACAGGAGTTCGTTCAGTGCGCTGCAAATCAGCCGTCCCTCTTCCACACATTACCTGGAGGCCGTAGAGGTCGCGGAAGGTCAATCGGGCGCGGTGGTCGCCCACCATCCGATACAGATAACCGAAGATGCGGCCCTCATACCGCGTGAACAGTTCGCCAAAGGCCCGCTTGTCTCCTCGCTGGGCACGGCGAACCAGGTCGCCATCCGCGTTTCCGGACATACGCTCTATACCTGGAATGATTCCAATAACCGGAAAGTTACAGGAAGGGTGCAGAAATGGAGGCGATGAGGTGCGGCTACGGATAGCATAACCTCAGACCACCCAGAGTGATGGATGGGCAGTCTTTCGGCTACCCAGTGGTGAGGAAAAAAGATGGTGGTCAAGTTTGGGTCCAGGAACCCCGACTGTTTTTTACAGTATAGCACGAAAGGGGAAGGATGTCAAGTTTCTCTTAAAAAATGGGCTTGCGTAGCAATTCACTCCGTAAAGGAGTGGGGTGTGGGGTATGTGGGGGCGGCGAAGCCGCCCCCCCTTTTCTCCTCTCTCCGCAGCGCAGGAGAGGGGCCATAGGAGGGCATTCCCCCTTCGGGGCAAATTGCCGCGCAAGTCCTGTCGGCATCTCTGTTGGACAAATTATGCGAATCATAGTACAATCGTAATCGCTCAGGTTGTTACCCTTTCGCGACGCAAGTCACCTCTTTGGCGCGGCTGCCGCCGCCGGCCGCACCGCACGGATGAGCAATAATTCGGCCTCCTCTGCTTGCTGGGTTGACGGTCGGGCCCCGTACCCATTCAGAGCCTCACCCGGCTTGCAGAGGCCACAAACCGAACCGATACAGAGGATGCCCGTGAAACGCGTAGTCAGCGTCAGCCTGGGGAGTTCTACCCGCGATAAAAAAGTCACCATCACCCTGGCTGGAGAGACAGTCCAGATAGAGCGGATCGGCACCGACGGCGATGCCGCGCGGGCCGCTCAAATGTACTGTGAACTGGACGGGCAGGTGGATGCGTTCGGGGTCGGTGGGTTTGACCTGGGCCTCACCGTCGCCGGGCGGTATTATCCCATCTACAGCGTGCAGAAAATTGTCGCCGGGGTCCGGCAGACACCGATGGTGGACGGGAGCGGGCTGCGGCAGACGCTGGAGCGCCGGATCGCCCAGTTCCTGGAACAGGTCATCGGCCCGCAAATTTCGCCCAAGCGGGTCCTGATCCCTGCCGCGGTGGATCGCTACGACCTGGCGCTCTCCTTCGCCGAAGCCAAGTATGGGTTGCTCTTCGGCGATCTGGGGTTTGGGCTGGGGATTCCCCTTCCCATCCGTTCGCTGCGCGCCCTGCACCTGCTGGCCCGTATCCTGCTTCCCGTCCTTTTCCGAATGCCCTTTGAGTGGCTCTATCCCACCGGAGAGAAACAGGAAACAATAAAGCCGAAGTTCCCCCAGTGGTATCAATGGGCCACCGTGATCGCCGGGGACTGTCTGTACATTAAACGGCATATGCCGGAACGGCTGGACGGTAAGGTCATCGTCACCAACACCACCACCGAGGCGGATGTGGAGACTTTCCGGCAGCGGGGAGTGCGTTACCTGGTGACTTCAACGCCCCGCATAGAGGGGCGATCGTTCGGCACGAATGTGATGGAAGCGGCGCTGGTTGCCGTGGCGGGCAAGGGGCGTCCACTCACCCCGTTGGAACTGGAGGAAATGATCCAGCAATTGCATCTGGAGCCGACCCTCCAATCTCTGAACCCGTAGCGCTGGAGGAACCGATGGATGGAATACCCCGATTCGCTGCCCTGATTCTGGCAGGGAGTTCCCATCGGGAGGATGACCCTCTGGCCGAGCATACCCAGGGACGACCCAAAGGGCTTCTGCCCATTGCCGGACGGCCGATGCTGACCTATGTGGTGGACGCGCTGGCTGGTTCCCGCTACATCCAGTCTATCGTGGTGATCGGCTTGCCGGAAGAGGACCGTCCGACCTTCGCGGCCCCGGTGATCTACCTCCCTCCGCAGGGCGACCTGTTCAGCAATGCCGAGGCGGGGATCCACTACATTGCCACACTCATCCCCGCCCTGACCGGCATTTTAGTCAGCAGCGCCGATATTCCTATGATCACTTCGGAGATGGTGGACCGGTTCATTGAAGAGTGCCTGCAAACCGACCATGATCTTTATTACGGAGTTGTGGAACGGTCGGTAATGGAGGGGCGTTTCCCCAATTCCCGACGCTCGTACGTGCACCTGAAAGATGGAGATTTCGCGGGAGCGGATATCTTCGTAGTGCGTCCTGGAGCGGTGGTCGCTAACCGGGAACTCTGGCGGCGGGTGACCGATGCCCGAAAGAGCGCGCTGGCCCAGGCGCGCATCCTGGGAGGCATCTGGCCGGCCTTCAAACTGCTGATTCACCAGATGAGTCTATCTGAAGCGGAAAGACGGGCCAGTCAGGCGTTGAACATCAGGGGGCGGGCCGTTATCTGTGCAGACCCCGAGGTAGGGATGGATGTGGATAAACCGTTTCAGTTAGAGATCGTCCGGGCGGAACTGGAGGGACGCCCGCATGGATGAGGTGCGGAAAGTTTCCTTCTGGGAACGACTGTTCCGCCTGGACGCGCGGCTCTCGGCCCGTCTGGCTCTGCGGGCTCGCTTCCTGCGCTGGCTGGCGACTTTCTTCGCCCATACGGGCGACGCGGCGGTCTGGCTGGCGGGAGCAGGAACGCTGTACGTGATCGGGGAGTCCTTCTGGCGGGAACTGGCCGTGCGCATCCTCACGGCGATGACGGCCGGAGGGGTCGCCTCCACCGCGCTGAAGTGGACGTTTCGCCGTCAGCGGCCGCCGGGGCCGTCCAGCGGGCTGTATTTTCACCTGGACCGCCATGCCCTCCCCTCGGGGCACGCCACGCGGGTGGCCTGCATTATGGTGGTACTGAGCCCGTTTTTGCCCACCTGGTGGGCCACCGCCCTGCTGGGCCTCTGGGCCGCGCTGGTCTCCCTCTCCCGCGTGGCGCTCCAGGTCCACTATCTGCTGGATATTTTGCTGGGAATGGCGGTCGGTTCGCTGGTGGGCCTGGCCGTGATCCGGTGGATGTAGATACGACGGGGCGGCGGGCGGCGTAGCCGCCCGCCGCCCCGTCCGACAACTACGGACGCACCCGCCAGCGTTCCAGCGCCGCGCGGGTGGAGGCAAACGCCAGCGGCGGGAGGGCCTCCAGGGGAAAGAACCCCACTTCGCCCGCATCATCACCGGCCCGCAGGTCCCCTCCCACCACCCGGCCCCGGTACACCACCGTGAAACTCGCTTCGCCGGGCAACTCTCCCCCGGGAATCACGTCCAACAAACCCGTCAGTTCCACCTCCAGACCCGTCTCCTCTCGGCATTCCCGAACGGCCGTGACCGTCGGTTGTTCATCGTACTCCACAAATCCCGCCGGGAGGCTCCAGTGGCCTTTTGCCGGCCCGAACACCCGCCGGACCAGGAGCACCCGGCCGTCCTCCTCCACCAGTACCGCCGCCGCTACTTTGGGGTCCCGGAAGATGATCCGGTCGCAGGTCGGGCAATACCGTCGCCATCGCCCGTGAGCCTCCCGATCCTGAAGGGGGGTGCCACACTGGGGGCAAAAATTCAGCGCCAGATGATCAGCCATATCACCGCGCCCGCCAGGCCCAGACGGTCATAACCGCCAGTGCCAGGGTTAACAGAGCCAACCCACCCACCGGCAGCCAGGAAGAGAGCGACGCGGTTTCCGAAATGGGAACGGCCTCCGGCGTCGGGGTGGGCAGGACAACTTTCGCCTCAGGAGGCAGGGTAGCAGGTATCGTTTCCTCCGGCGCGGCGGCGATCCCCAGGGAAGGGGTCTCCGTCTCAGGCCAGGGAGATGGCGCTCCTTCTATGCCCCTCGGCTCGGGGCCGGCAGGGGCTGCACCGCCCCAATTCGCACCCCCACCGCCGATGCCGCCGGCTCCTCCCATCGCTCCAGGCGGCAGTTCTTCAATTATAGAAGGCGTCTCTATGCCCAGCCAGGGGACCTCCGGCGTGGCGCTTTCGGAGGGCATCGCCAGGCTGGCAGCGGGGGCCTCCTCGGTGGGAAATGCCCGCAACAACGATGGCGTATCTTCCGGGGTGACGGCCGTGTCCGCCATTGCGACTTCGGCCACCGAGGTCGTTTCCACCCCGCGCGCCAGCGGCACCGGCGCCGCCATCGGTTCCACGAGTCCGGCAGTGGTCAGATTCGCCACCAGCAGGACAACGCAGAGGATGCCGCTGATCGCCGTAGCGAAGGTCAGCGCCGGGGCCAGGCGACGGGCCGGGGAGAGAGGCCGCGCGGGCTGGGCCACCATGCCGGGGCTCAGCAGGAAGTTGCGCGGCGCAGGAACGGGAGGCAGTTCCCGAACCAGAGCCACCGTCCGCCGGAGCGCTTCCAGCCGGGCGCGCAGGGCCGGGTCCTCCGCCAGTTGTTTTTCCAGGCGGGCCCGTTCGCGGGGGCTCAGTGCCCCATCTATGTACGCCGACAGGCGTTCATCCATTTTATCTTGGGCGCGGTGTTTTCCCCACATTCTCAGTCCTCATTCTCAAGACGGTACTTTCGGGGTAGAAGTTCCCCCCGCGCCTGCAGAAAATCCCGCAGACGGGCCCGCGCCCGGGCCAGGCGGGATTTGACCGTCCCTACAGGGATTCTGACCGTCTCGGCAATGGCCGCGTAGTCCATCCCCTCCACATCGGAAAGGACCAGCACGATCCGCTGGTCGGGCGGGAGGGAGGTGATCGCCATCTGAAGGAGGTGTGTCAGTTCCGCTTCCTGGGCCGCCTCCTCCGGCGTGGGATGACCGTTGACCAGGAAGGGGTTGGCCTCTTCGTCCATCTCGCCGAAGGACTCCCAGGAGACGGCAGGGCGGCGTTTCCGACGCCGCAGTTCGTCGTAGCAGCGATTGGCAACGGTGCGCAGGAGCCAGGAGAGGAATGAGCCCCCGCGAAAGGTGGAGAGGTGCTGGTAGGCCGAAATGAAGGCTTCCTGCGTGGCGTCCTCCGCGGAAGCCGGGTCGCCCAGGATGCGGTAGGCGAGGTTGTAGACCCGGTCCTGGTAGGCCAGCACCAGTTCGTTGAAGGCGTCCAGGTTGCCGCTTCGCGCGGCGGCGATCAACCGCGATTCGTCCATTTTGTGTGAGAAAACCCCTCGCTTCTGCGCGCTGCGGTGGTTCCGTTAGTGATGGGCGCGACGCCCCAGCCCTATCCGGCGGCGTTGAGGGGAAAGGAGAAAGACCAGCAGGAAAATCGCCGTGCAGACCAGCACCATCGCCGGGCCGGAGGGAAGGTTCAGGTAGTAGGAGAAATAGAGGCCCAGAACGGCGGAGAGGGTGCCGAAAAGCGTCGCCAGGCCCATCATCGGCCCGACCCGCCGGACCAGCAGGTAGGCCGTCGCCGGTGGGGTGACCAGCATCGCCACCACCAGTGCCACGCCGACCACCTGCAGGGCCGCCACGACGGTGACCGCAAGCATCAGCAACAGCAGGTAGCGCAGGAAGGCCGTCGGCAGGCGCAGGACCCGGGCCAGCGTCGGGTCAAAGGCCATCAGCACGAACTCTTTGTGCAGGGCGACCATCACCAGCAGGACTCCTCCTCCCAGGACCGCCGTAATCAGCAGGTCGGTCGGAGAGACGCCCAGAACGTTGCCAAACAGGAAGTGGGTGAGGTCCACGGTGTAGGTGCGCACGGTGCTGAGCAGGGCGATCCCCAGGGCAAACGCGCCGGAGAAGACGATGCCGATGGCCGTATCTTCCCGAAGGCGGTTCTGGAGGTAGCCGATGGCGGCAGCGGCAAGGATCCCTGCCACCAGGGCGCCCGCGCTCAGCGGCAGGCGGAGCAGGTAGGCCACCGCCACGCCGGGCAGGATCGCGTGGGCCAGCGCGTCGCCGAAGAAGGCCATCCCCCGCAGCACCACGTAGGTGCCCAGCACTGCGCAGACGACGCCCACCAGAACGGCGGCGATCAGTCCCCGCACCATAAACGGATAGGCCAGCGGTTCCAGCAGTCCGTTAAGCATCAGGCGCCTCCCGAACAGTGCCCGTCGCCCAGGAGCAGCAATCCGCGCTCGTGCTCCCAGAGGGTCAGTTGTCCCCCGTAGACGCGCTGCAGGGCCGCCGGACAGAGCACCTCGCCCGGAGGACCGCAGGCGACAACCTCGCCGTTGAGCAGGAGCACCCGGTCAAACCGCTCGGCCGCCATCCGCAGGTCGTGGGTCGCCAGCAGAACGGTCACCCCGTTTTCCCGCAGAAGGTCCAGAAGGCGCAGGATGGCCTCTTCGCTGGTGGCGTCCACTCCGGCAAACGGTTCGTCCATCAACAACAGCGGGGCCTCCTGGGCCAGGGCGCGGGCGATGAACGTGCGCTGAATCTGCCCGCCCGAGAGTTCTCCCAGCGGACGGTTCACCAGATCGGTCAGGCCCACCTGTTCCAGCGCCTGCCGCACCGCCTCCCGGTCCCGGCGGGACGGCCGCCGCAGATAGCCGATGTGGCCGATCCGCCCCATCATCACCACGTCGGCCACCGTGACCGGGAAGGAGAGGTCCACCTCCTCCCGCTGGGGGACGTAACCGATGGACACCCGCTCCCGCTGGGGATTGCACCGGAAGACCTCCACCGTCCCGGACTCCAGGGGGAGCAGCCCCACGATGGCCTTGAAGAGAGTGGTCTTCCCGGCGCCGTTGGGCCCGACCACGGCCACCCGTTCCCCCGCATAGGCGGAAAAGGTGGCGTCGCGGAGGGCAACCCGTCCGTTGTAGGTGACGGTGACCGATTCCACACGCAGTACCAGGCAGCGGTCGGAGTCCATAGAATTCCTCTGGATTGATTATAACGCGGGGACGGAAGGATGCAAACTCGGATCGGCCGGCCTGTTTTCACTGCCCAGGACGCAGAGGTTTTTTGCCACGGATTACACGGATTTCACAGATAAGGTATAATTATCTTGCCACGGATTACACGGATTTCACAGATTTAAGACAAAAAATCCGTGTAATCTGTGTAATCCGTGGCTATTGCAAATTTT
>CAKZOY010000080.1 GCA_937138275.1 uncultured Chloroflexota bacterium | reverse complement strand
AGCCGCCGCCCCGCAAAACCCCATTTTTCTCCCCCCTCCCCGTGGGGTCGTAGGGGCGGACGATCCGTCCGCCCTCAACGGGGAGGGGGGTCAGGGGGGAGGGGCCAAACACTGCCTCGTTTACCGGGAAACTTCTGCTGAATAGTTGCGTTGTCTGAACTTATATCCGAACCTCAGCGAGGGCTTACGCAGCAAATTCTTTCCGGGGAGCAACATGCCCGCAATAAGAGAAAGTGGGGTTGTGGGGGCAGCTTCGCCGCCCCCACAACCCCACACCCCACCCCTTTCCCATGCGGGGCGAATTACTGCGCAAGCCCAGCGAACCTTAGGGTTGCGAAGCCCCTGTCCTGGGGTATAATAAGACCATCCAGAATCAGGAGGATGGGATGCGCACGTTGATGGTGACCGGCGGGGCCGGCTTTATCGGCTCAAACTTCGTCCGGTATATGCTTCAGAAGTACTCCGATTACCGCATCGTCGTGTACGATAAGTTGACCTACGCCGGCAACCTGGCGAATCTGAAGGACGTGGCCGAACAGTTCAGCGGTCGGTATGCCTTCGTCCACGCCGATATCTGCGATGCCGAGAAGGTACGGGAGACTATCCGCACTTTTGGGGTGGATACCATCGTCAACTTCGCCGCCGCTACCCACGTGGACCGTTCCCTAATGGAGCCGGACGAATTCATCCGCACCGACGTCTTCGGCACCTACGTCCTGCTGGAGGCGGCGAAGGAGTTCGGGCTGGAGCGGTACCACCAGATCAGCACCGACGAAGTGTACGGGGAGGTTCTGGAGGGACGGGCGAAGGAGACTGACCCCCTGCACACCCGCAGCCCGTACTCGGCCTCCAAGGCCAGCGGCGACCTGCTCTGCATCGCCTACTACACCAGTTTCGGCGTCCCCGTGACCATCACGCGCGGTTCCAATAACATCGGCCCGTACCAGTACCCGGAGAAAGTGGTGCCGCTCTTCATCACCAACGCGATAGATAACCTGCCTCTCCCCCTGTATGGCGATGGGTCGCAGATGCGGGATTACCAATACGTCATAGACCATTGTGAGGGGATAGATATTGTGCTGCATCGCGGCCAGGTGGGTGAGGTATACAACCTGGGTACCGGTGTGGAGACGCGCAACATTGACATGGCGCGCGCCATTCTGGACCTGCTGGGCAAGCCGTACTCGTTGATCCAGCCGGTACGGGATCGCCCCGGTCACGACCGCCGCTATGCACTGGATGTGAGCAAAATCCGTGCGCTGGGCTGGGAATCCTCCCATACCTTTGCCGAGGCACTGGAGAAGACGGTCCGCTGGTACGTGGAGAACGAATGGTGGTGGCGGCCGATCAAGAGCGGCGAGCACTACCAGGAGTACTACCGCAGGCAGTATGAGGGGCGGGAGATTCAGATATAATTGACTACACCGACGATCTTGACAATACCCGCTATTGGCGATGCCGGAAAAGGCGGAGCCTCAGGAAGGAGGGTGTGATGGAACAACGGTATGGACTAACGGCTGAATTATACCGGGCGGTCATTGCGGTGGTGGATGACCGGATGAAGGAAATCCTCGTAACCCGTCAGGATTTTGACCGTCTGGCATTGGCGGTTGAACGGCTGGCCGAAGCCCAGGCGCGTACCGAAGAGCGGTTGAACCGTCTGGAGGCGGTGGTTGAACGGCTGGCCGAAGCCCAGGCGCGTACCGAAGAGCGGTTGAACCGTCTGGAGGCTACGGTTGAACGGCTGGCTGAAGCCCAGGCCCGCACCGAGGCGCGGTTGGAGGAACTGGCTCAGGCCCAGGCCCGCACCGAGGCGCGGTTGGAGGAA